>DASQEG010000294.1:0-1995 GCA_035633775.1 Bryobacteraceae bacterium | reverse complement strand
CGATGCTCGCCAGGTCCACCGGCGTCTGCTCACTGTCGCCCAGGTCCTGCTCAGGGAACTGCGCGCGGGTGACGAAGCTGGAGTAACCCGCGACTGGAGCCGCGATCGTAACCCGGGGGTCCAGGGAACTGATGAGGATCGTCTGCCAGCCACCGCCCGAAAGTCCGGTCACCGCGACCCGTGAAGGATCAGCATTCGGATGACCCAGTAAGATATCGAGTCCCCGCTTCTGAGACAGGTAGTGGAGGGCGACACCATTGGTTCCCACCAGGTCGAGTTGGTTGGCACGGGCATGGCTGAAGCCGTCGTTCTTGAGTTGTCCCATTCCCAGCCACTCGAAGTTGAGCGCAAGTGCACCCTTCTTCGCCTGGTTGATGCAGCGGATCTGGATGTAGTCGTTCGCCACGCCCGTTCCTTCATGTCCGTTCGTGTTCAGGATCACGGGAACCTTACCGGTGAGTTTCTCCGGCTCATACAGCAGCGCAGGGATCCACAAGCCGGGTATCACTTCGTATCGGAGGCGCTTGATGCGATAGCCCCTGCCGGGAAGTACGTCGAGCCACTCTACCCGGGTGTTCGCCTCAGCCCACTTGCGGGCCTCGCCCCGCAATACAAGCTCATTCAGCACTTGCTGCCGCAACCGTTCTTTCGTTTGCGTCCATTGCTGTGCGCTGCTGACCAACGGCATGGATTTCACGTGCGAGGCGGCATAGACCTGAACCTCAACGAGCGGCTGGTTGGCAGCAAGAATGGGCCTGGCCAACCCTTCTTCAAGGCTGACAACTTGCGCGGTGACGCACAAGCAACCGAGGTACGAGAGGAGGAACACAACGCGGGTCGACATCGCGTAGTATGTTACCTCCTGCGAGAGCATGATCTTGCGCTAGTCAGTGCAGGCGGACGGAGCCGGTCGCCTCCTATGCGGCATACGCCGCGTGTATGCTAACCGGATAATGCTTCGCCGTGACTTCGTGAGGAGCGCCGTCGCAGCCGCGAGCGCTCCTGCCGTACAGGCGCAAAGACCTCGCCGAAACCTGGTGTTTATCGTGGCCGACGATCACCGGTATGACATGATCGGCGCGCTCGGTCATCCATGGCTGAAAGGTCATACCCCGGGTCTCGACAGACTGGTGGCCGGGGGCGTAACGTTTCGGAACGCCTTCGTCACGACCTCCCTTTGCTCACCCAGCCGCGCAAGCATTCTTACCGGGCGCTACATGCACGCCCACGGAGTGACGGACAACTTTTCTCCGCTGAACCCTTCATTGCCGGTCTTTCCAAAACTGTTGCAGCAGCACGGATACAGGACCGGATTTTTTGGCAAATGGCATATGGGTGGAGATGGGGACGAGCCTCAGCCGGGCTTTAACGAGTGGCTCAGCTTCCGTGGGCAGGGCGAATACGTCAATCCGGAGCTCAATCGGAACGGGGTTCGCAGCCGTCGGCAAGGCTTCATGACGGAGGTCCTGACCGACGAGGCTGTCCGCTTCATCAACGCGAAGAACGGGCAACCCTTCTGCCTGTATCTCTCCCACAAGGCAGTCCACGCCCCCTTCATGCCTCTTGAGCGGCATGCTGACCTCTTTCGCGGGCTGGAGGTACCAAAGCCACTGAGCATGAACCACCGGGAAGAGTTCTACGAGCAGTGGCCGGAGTGGGTGCGAAAACGCCGTCTGACCCGGCACGGCGTGGATGGTCCACTCGGCACAGACGGGCCGTTTGAGGAACTCTATCGTAAGTACTGCCAGTGTCTGGTCGGCATCGACGAAAGCGTGGCTCGCGTGATCTCAGAGCTGGAACGGCTGCGGATGCTGGACGACACGCTCGTGATCTATATGGGAGACAACGGCTATATGTGGGGCGAGCATGGTCTCATCGATAAGCGAACCATGTACGAGTCATCGATGCGTGTCCCGATGATTGCCCACTGCCCGTCTATGTTCCGCGGCGGCCGGTCAGTTGACGATATGGCTCTTAACCTGGATATCGGCCCAA
>DASQEG010000293.1:0-5278 GCA_035633775.1 Bryobacteraceae bacterium | reverse complement strand
TACATCCGTGTCTCGCCCTGGCTCCTGCCCCACCTGAAAGATCGGCCGGTCACAATGAAACGTTACCCGAACGGCGTTGGGGGCGAGCACTTCTACGAGAAGGATGCGCCAGGTTTTACGCCCGATTGGGTTCAAACCTTCCCCGTGCCCAGGCGGGCGGGCGGACCGGACATACGCTACATACTCATCAACGACCTGCCCACCCTCGTGTGGACAGCAAATCTCGCCAACCTCGAGATCCACCCTTTCCTGCATTGCGTCCCAGCCATTAGCAACCCCACGTCCGTTGTTTTTGACCTCGATCCGGGAGAGGGCGCCGATGTTGTTCGCTGCGCCGAGGTAGCGTTCCTGCTTCGCACCCGCCTCGGCGAACTCGGCCTGGACTCATATCCGAAGGTGTCCGGATCAAAGGGGCTTCAGGTCTATGTTCCGCTGAACCAGGACGCCACTTACGACGCCACCCAGCCATTCGCCAAGTCCCTGGCCCAGCGGCTCGCGCGGGAATACCCCCGCCTTATCGTCGCCGAGATGGCAAAGAACCTGCGCGCCGGCAAAGTCTTTATCGACTGGAGTCAGAACAGCGACTTCAAGACGACCGTTGGCGTTTACTCCATGCGGGCCAAGCGGCAAACCCCGTTCGTGTCCATGCCGGTGTCGTGGGAAGAACTCGAAGCAGCGCTCCAAGCAGGCAAGGGTAGCGAGCTGTATTGGCAACCCTCGGCAGCGATCACGCGGCTGGAAACCACGGGCGACCTGTTTGCGCCGGTGCTGACGCAGAGACAACACTTGCCGCAAGCGGTTAAGAGTACGGCAAGCCGTCCCGCTGCTCCCAAGTCGCTTGGCGAGTACAAGAAGAAGCGCAACTTTGCCGTTACCGCCGAACCCGAGCCCGCACCGCCGCCCAGACGCAGCCGCCAGGGCGGGCGGAGGCGGTTTGTGGTTCAGAAGCATGCCGCCTCGCACCTACATTACGACTTCCGTCTCGAGATGCATGACGTGCTGAAATCATGGGCCGTGCCAAAGGGTGTTCCCTATGGGCCAGACGAGCGGCGTCTCGCGATGGCGACCGAAGATCATCCTCTTGAGTACCTCGACTTCGAGGGTGTCATTCCGGAAGGTCAGTACGGTGGCGGAACCGTGATGGTCTGGGACATCGGTACCTATGATGTGGTCGACGGCAACTACTACAAAGGCTTACTGCACATCCACCTCAGTGGCTCGAAGCTGAAAGGCGAGTGGCAGCTGGTGCGAGACCCGGCGAAGGGCGAACGCAACTGGGTATTGACGAAGGTTCCGCCGGCCCGCAAGCCCCAGGGGAACGAAGACAGATCGGCCATTAGCGACCGCACAATGGAGGAGATTGCGGCCGCGCGGGACGCAGTCTGGCACAGCAACCGCGATACCGGTCCTGCACCGGACTTCACAGGCGCAGTAAAGAGCCCGGCGGTTTTCGTCGATCCCATGCACGCCAAACTTTCCGAAGTGCTCCCCGAAGGTAAGGGCTGGTCATATGAAGCGAAGTTCGACGGTTATCGGGTGCTCGGTTTGAAGTCCGACGGCACGCTTCGACTTCTGTCACGCCGCAACAATGATCTGACGGCCGACTTCCCCACTGTTGCCCGGGCGCTTGAGTCGCTTGATGACGAGACCATTGTCGACGGGGAGATCGTTGCACTCGATGAAGAGGGTCGCCCGTTATTCAACTTGCTTCAGAATCGTGGGACCGGCAGAGGGGCCATTCAGTTCTACGCTTTCGATGTGCTGTTCTACCGAGGGCATAAGCTGCTGGATCTGCCGCTTGAACGCCGGCGGCAGCTGCTGACACACGCCCTTGCGAGCGTGCCGCAGCCGGTCCTCCTGTCGCAACCCCTGACCGCAGCACCGGCCGCGCTCATCAACGCCGTGAAGGAACTCGGGCTGGAAGGCATCCTGGCCAAGCGCACTGACAGCCGCTATGAATCCGGCAAGCGTTCGGGCAGCTGGGTGAAATTCAAGGTGAACCAGGATCAGGAGCTGGTGATCGGCGGATACATTCCGGCACCCACACGGCACTTCGATGCACTCCTTGTGGGCTACTACCAAAACAACAAGCTGGTGTTCGCGGGGAAGATCCGCAACGGGTTTAAGGATAAGGGTTCAAAGGAGCGGGTCTTTGCTCTGTTCCACGGCCTCGGCACGGACCAGTGCCCGTTCAGCAACCTGCCGGAACCCAAAAACGCGCGCCGCGGAATGGCGCTCACGGCAGAGGCGATGAAGCTCTGCTGCTGGTTAAAGCCGGAGCTGGTTGCGCAAGTGGCCATACGTGAGTGGACTACGGAGGGCCACCTCCGGCACGCGGCATTCGTTGCCATGCGCGACGACAAGGATCCGCGAGATGTGGTGCGTGAGTCGCCGGGTTAGGGCAGGTGGAAAACTTCTTCGAGCGGTCGCATCTGTTTGTCGGCCTCGAGGCCCGCATCACTTACAAAGAAATCTTTCATCTCGGCCTGCCACCGGCCGTTGACATCCCTGGCAGCCATACCCGCGAGAGCCGAAGCAAAGTCGGGCGTCTCAAGATAGCCGACCAGCAGCCCATCGTCCCGCAGGAAAAGGGAGTAGTTCTGCCACCCGGTATCGGAAAGGGCCTGCCGCATCTCGGGCCAAACCGCTTTGTGTCTCTCTTTGTATTCGCTCAGTCGATCCGGCTTTACCTGAAGACAGAAACAGATTCGCTCCACTTGAACAGCATGGCACCTGGTCAGTGGCCCGGTGGAATCTTCTCGCCGGCCTCGATGCTGACGGGCAGTCGGTTCTCGGGCGGGGGCAGCGGACACGTTGCATACGGCGTAAAGACGCAGGGCGGGTTGTAGGACTTATTGAAGTCCAGCTCGACAAAGCCATCCTTTGGCATGTCGGAGTAGAGGAAGCGAGCTGCAGGATACGTGGTCCTGCCTGAGGTCCTGTCACGAAAGACCCACCAGAGCTGCTGCCCTTCGAGCACAGGTGTCAGGCGCAAACGCCTTCCACCGCTGGTCCACTCAACATATCCTGGACTGTCCATCACCTGCGGGTCGCCCGCCTGCACCGCGAACCGGATGCTTCTCTTCAGCGGCACGAATCGCGCCCGTACGCGCCATCGTCGATCGACGGGATACCAAATCAGCCCCTTAAACCCGCGCCTGAACGTACTCTGTGGATCGCGAACCCGGACGCCGAGTCTCGCACCCCGCTCGATAATGGTGAGCTGTACATTTCCGATCTGAACCACGTCGGGTTCACCGTTCTTGTCGGTCCGCATCGGGCGTGGCTCACCGCCCCTGGGCTGCCACGTAACCCGATGGCCCTGACGGTGGAACGTCCCTGAAATGCCCGGCGTGCCCGCGGGAAGTTCTACGGAAACGCCCGCTCCCGAGCCCGCCACATTGGGACCTTCCTTCAGCCACGAGAGTCCGGCGAGCGACAGCCATCCATACGGGGCTCTCAGACGGGCCTCACGGTCCTGCCGCCATTGCTCCACGTCTTCGACATAACTCGCATCCGTGGCGGCAACCATCAGCAACGCAACTGCGGGCAGGGTCATGCTGCCTGATAAGACTCGGAACGGCCGTCGCGGGATGCAGGCGGGGTACGATGGGCCCATGCATGGCGAATGACCGGATCGAGGCTGGCCGCAGGCTTGCGATCATCAGCGTTCTCGTTTCGGCCGCACTCGCGCTCGCTAACGTCACCATCGGGCTGCTCAGCAGATCGACATCGGTCACCGCAGCCGGTCTCGAGTTTGCCGGGGATGTACTGGCATCTCTGATTGTCTTTCTCGGGATGCTTGCCGCCTCCCGTCCCGCCGATGAGGATCATCCTTACGGACACGGCCGCTTCGAAACCCTCGCCGGTTTACTTGTTGGGCTCATTCTTGCGGCTGCGGGCATTGGCATCTGCGCCCATTCCCTTTACCGCCTCACCGAGCAGCATCCGCCGCCGGGCGTCCTCGCAGTATGGGCGCTGGCCTGCTCAATGGTGGTGAAAGGCGTTCTCGCCTGGTCGAAGTTCCGGGTCGGTCGCAGCATTGGCAGCACCGCACTCGTAGCCGATGCATGGAATGACTCGGTCGATCTGCTATCCGCTCTCGCCGCCCTCGGAGCCGTCGTGCTGACACGTGTCGACCCCGAACGCTTTGCAGCAGCCGACCACTATGGCGGAGTTGCCGTAGGTCTCGTGGTTATCCTGACGGGCCTTCGGGTCGCGCGCGACTCGTCGCTTGAACTCACGGACAAAATGCCCGCCCCGGCGATGCTCGCTTCCATCCGGCAGCTGGCCATCGAAGTACCACGGGTCGAAAATGTGGAGAAATGCTTTGCCCGCAAAACGGGGCTGCAATACCACGTGGACCTTCACATCGAAGTGAACCCCGAACTGACTGTGGCTGAGTCACACTACATTGCCCATCAGGTGCAGGAGCATATCGTGCGCGGCCTTCCCTCGGTGGCGGATGTTCTCATTCACATTGAGCCGGCACCTCAAGGCCGCTTCGAGTCCGAAGGTTCAGATTGAGTCAAACATAGAATGCTTGCCCCATAGGCTTCGGCATCCGCGACAGCCAATGCGTATTGCTCGATCAGTCCTTCATGCATGTTCGCCGATGCTCTGCAGCGCCGCCTGAATATAGCCGAACGCGAACGCAAACGCTTGCCGACCACCGGTGTCGCCCGGGATCTTCGGGACATGGTCTGGCATTAACATGCCGTCGTATCCAACTTCCTGATACACCCGAATGGCCTTGAGCATGTCAATGTCGCCGTTGTCGGGAAATGTCTCGCGAAAATTGCCAAATTTGCCTTCGATGTTGCGGAAATGCACATTGAAGATCTTCCTGCGCTTGCCGAAGTATCGAATCACGTCGAAAATCTCTTCACCAGGATTCTGCAGCATCTCGGATACGGTTCCCTGGCAGAAGTTCAGACCATGGTAGGGACTCTCCCGAATACTGACGAAGCGTTTGATGCCATCGACCGAGCCGAGTACCGTCTCGACACCCTTATACCCTTTGCCCTTCGGCATGCCGGGATCCTGCGGGTGACACGCGATCTTGACCTTAAATTCATTGGCCACAGGCACCACACGATCGAGGAAGTAGGTGATGCGCTCCCAATACAAGTCTTCCGGCACCGGTCCGGCCGCCGTGAGTGGCGGCTCCTGCTTTACCTTGTCATAGACAAAGGTGCTGTAGTTCGAATACCCGCGGCCACGAGTCGCTTCGCTGCGCACGACCCCGATGAAGGTCATGTTGTACTTGACCGAGGGA
>DASQEG010000292.1:0-4491 GCA_035633775.1 Bryobacteraceae bacterium | reverse complement strand
ATTTGCGTCTGGGTAAGCCCGGACCGCCGCGACGCGCCGGCGCTACAATAGAGACACCTCCCCCGGGTGTCCCGACAGTGAGATCTATGTCCGATACGCCCTTCGTCCATCTGCATTGCCACACGGATTTTTCCCTGCTCGACGGGGCCTGCGAGATCAGCCGCCTGATGGAACTGGTTGCCGAGCAGAAGATGCCAGCCGTTGCCATGACGGATCACGGCAACCTGTTTGGCGCGGTGGAGTTCTACAACGCAGCTACCGCAAAGGGAATTCGCCCCATCATCGGGTGTGAAGTCTACGTCGCGAAGAAAGGCCATGGCGACCGGACGGACCCGAAGGCGTACAACCACCTGGTGCTTCTATGCGAAACCCAGGAAGGTTATCGCAATCTGATTCGACTTGTCTCAACCGGCTTTCTCGACGGGTTCTACTACAAGCCGCGCGTCGACAAGGACCTGCTTGCTCAGTACAGCAAAGGGTTAATCGCGCTTTCGGCGTGCCTGAAGGGTGACATCAACGAGACCCTGAAAGCGGAGAAGTACGAAGAGGCGAAGCGGCTCGCCATCGAGTACCGCGATATCTTCGGCCCTGAGAATTTCTTCCTCGAAATTCAGGATCACGAACTGCCCGAGGACAAAGTGGTTATGCCGCTGGTCTACCAGCTGGCTCGCGACACGGGCATTCCGCTGGTAGCTACCAATGATGCGCATTATCTTCGTAAGTCGGATGCAAAGTCGCACGAGGTCATGCTCTGCATCCAAACCGGCAAGACCATGTCGGATGAGCGGCGGATGCGCTTCGACACAGAGGAGTTCTACCTCAAGTCGAAAGCCGAGATGCTGCAGATCTTCAGTGAGATCCCGGACTCGATTACGCGGACCTGGGACATTGCACAGCGCTGCCACGCAAAGCTCGGCCAAGCATCGGAACCGTTCCCTAAGTTCGACGTCCCGGCCGAACACACGATTGATACGTACTTCGAGTATGTGGCGCGACAAAGTTTTGAACGGCGCCGCTCAAGGCTGGAGAAGCTCGCAGCTCAGGGTGCGCTGAAGTGTCACCTTGATGAGTACTCCGAGAGGCTCGATCGTGAGATCCGACTGATCCAGCAGATGAAGTTTTCCGGCTACTTCCTCGTGGTCTGGGACTTCATCCGCTACGCCAGGGACAGCGGCATACCAGTGGGGCCGGGGCGCGGCTCGGCGGCCGGCTCGCTCGTCGGATACGCGATGGGCATCACCGACATCGATCCTCTGCAGTATGGGCTCCTGTTCGAGCGATTTCTCAATCCCGAGCGCGTCAGCATGCCTGATATTGATATCGACTTCTGCACCCGGCGCCGGGGTGAGGTGATTCAGTATGTCACTCAGAAGTACGGGCGGGAGCAGGTCGCACAGATCATTACCTTCGGCACACTGGGAGCCCGCCAGGCCATCAAGGACGTCGGCCGCGTGCTCGACATGGCGATCGGCGATGTCGACCGCATCACGAAGCTGGTCCCGACTCAACTCAACATCAAATTGATGGAGGCATTCGAGCAGGAGCCTGCCTTTGCAGACATGCGGAAGAAGGACCCGCGCGTTGACGCGATCCTGAACCACGCAACAACGCTTGAAGGCATGGCGCGTAACTGCTCCATCCATGCCGCCGGCGTAGTCATATCGCCTTCTCCCCTGAAGGACATCGTCCCGCTGTACAAAACGAACAAGGACGAAGTTGTTACCCAGTACGACATGGTTGGCCTCGAGAAGCTTGGGCTTCTTAAGATGGACTTCCTCGGGCTGACAACGCTGACGATCATCGACGACGCGCTGCAGCTCATCCGCAAGTTCCGCGGCGTCGATCTAACCATCGAAGACCTTCCTCTGGATGATCAGAAGGCGTACGACATCTTCACCAAGGGCTTTACATCAGGCGTTTTTCAGTTCGAATCGCGCGGGATGCGGGACATTCTCATGCGATACCAGCCAACGCGGCTGGAAGATCTCTGTGCGCTGAACGCTCTGTATCGGCCGGGCCCGATTCAGGGCGGCATGGTCGACGACTTCATCGATCGCAAGCACGGCCGAAAGAAGGTAGTCTACGAGCTCGCGGATCTCGAGCCTATCCTCGCCGAGACCTACGGTGTAATCGTCTACCAGGAGCAGGTCATGCAGGTGGCGAACAAGCTTGCCGGTTACTCGCTGGGCGATGCCGACCTGCTGCGCCGCGCCATGGGCAAGAAGAAGGCCGAGGAGATGGCCAAGCAGCGCGCCACGTTTATGAGGGGCGCTCTCGAACGCGGCTATCCGGAGAAGAAGGCTGCTCACATCTTCGACCTGATGGAGCAGTTCGCCGGTTACGGCTTCAACAAGTCCCATTCCGCCGCGTATGCATACCTTGCTTACGTCACGGCCTACCTGAAGGCGCACTACTCGCTCGAGTTCATGTCGGCACTGCTCACGTCCGAAACGGGCAACACGTCGAAGGTAGTCAAGTACATCAACGAGTGCCGCGACATGGGAATTCGTGTGCTGCCGCCCGACGTCAACAAATCGGCCGAGAGCTTCACTCCCGACGGTGATGCCATCCGCTTCGGCTTATGTGCAATCCGCAACGTAGGTGAGGCCGCCGTACAGTCGATCATCGCAGCGCGCGACGACGGTCCGTTCACGTCGATCTATGACCTGGGTGAGCGGGTAGATCTAACCGCCGTGAACAAGCGGATGATCGAATCTCTTATCCGGGCCGGCGCCCTCGATTCTCTGAAGGGCACACGGTCACAGCTTTTCGCGGCCACCGAATCGGCCATGGAAGCGGGGCAGCGATGCCAGCGCGACAAAGCAAGCGGTCAGACAGGCCTGTTCTCAATGATGAGCACTGATGCAGGTCCGAGTTCCGAGCCCACGCTCCCTTCTCTGCCCGACTGGACTGACCCCGAGAAGCTGGCCGGCGAGAAGGAGATGCTCGGCTTCTATGTCACTGGTCATCCGCTGGACGCATGGATGGACAAGGTTTGTGAACTCTCAACACACAACAGCGAAACCCTGAGCGAAGGCGAAATCGAGCGCGGAGCAAACGTTGTGCTGTGCGGAATGATGACCGGAATCGCACGGAAGCGCAACAAGAAGGGCGAGTTGTGGGCATCGTTCACGCTTGAGGACCACTTCGGTGCAATGGAATGCATGGCGTTCTCGACACAATACGAACGACTGCTGCCTGAGTTGAAGGAAGATTCCGCTGTCATGGTCCGCGGCATGGCCCTGCCGGAGGAGGGTGCGAGCACTCGCATTTCCGTGCAGGACATCATTCCGCTGTCGGTTGCACGTGTTCCGCTGCCCAGCCTGATCTCGATTCGCGTACGGCTAAATGGCACCGGCACCGTGACCGAGAAGGCAGAGGAGCTCCAGAGGCTGTTCGAACGTAAGCGCGGACAGGCTGAGGTGCGGCTCCGCCTCGAGCGGCCACGCGATTTTGCCGTCATCATGGACCTGAGCAGCCGCGTCAGGCCGGACAAGGAGTTCCGGGCCGAAGTTGAGCGCATTTGCGGTCCGGAAGCAATGGAGGTGCTCGGCAACTGATGGCTGTGGCCCCCTCATTGCTAGATCAAAGCTCATGAGGATGCCACACGTTGTTACGCTGCTGATCTCAGGAGCCTTACTAGCCGGACCTGCCTTCAGCGAAGACAAGGATGGCGGCAAGAAAGACCGTAAGCAGGCAAAAGATGCGGTAGAGTGGCGCCACAGAACGGAGCGCGAGAAGGACCGCGCACGTGAGTACCTGGGCAACTGGCCTCGGGAAACGCGCGGACACGTGCCCCACGACAACAACGGTAATGGTGTTGTCGACCGCAGCGAATGGCCCGGCGACGACAACGCTTTCCGTAAGCTGGACCGGAACGGCGATGGCATCCTCAGCGACGCAGACCGCAAATTGCAGCCCAAGCGCCGCGTTCATCGTTGAGAGCAGGATGACTGGGCGGCAGAACTCAGCACGCGGCCCGGCAGGGTAGCAGGCGCAGGTCTACTTCTTCTGACGCTTGCCGTGACCTTCCTCAACCCGCGAGTACTTCGATAGTGTGGCAATCAAAGCGGCAGCAGCTGCAGGCGCTTTGACGCCGCCGGCCAGGATCTGCTTGTTGGTCATTGGTTTTCCGTACAGTTCGGCATTCTCATCCAGATCCTGACGGAGCGTACCGCCGCCGACAGTGAGACCCGCGAACGCGCCCCGTGAACGCGACCAGGACAGGATGCCAGCTTGGAATTGAGCATCCGTTCGGGCGGTGGAGGACCTGCCTACCGGACCTGCAGCAGCACCTGCGTTCGCATCGAGCGTGAACTTGCTTTCGAGGAGCTTCTTCATTCCCTTGTCGTTCATCACGAGCATGAAGATGTCCGTCTCAGCGCCACCGATCTGCAGGCCGATGCTGCCGCCTTCCATACGAAGCGCGGCGGGCGCACCCCAGCCTCGGTGGTTTGCATTCCGGCACAGGGCGAAGCCTCGCCCATAGTG
>DASQEG010000291.1:0-1660 GCA_035633775.1 Bryobacteraceae bacterium | reverse complement strand
GTTCCCGGCCTGCGATGGGTCGAGGGGTGGGTCGACCGGCTTGTCCCATGGCAGCCCCGACGCACCTCCGCGGGAAGTAAACCAGGCAAACTCAAGAACAATGCCTGCGACGCACGCCAGTGCCAGCCCCCATTGCCGGTTAAATTGTCGCTGCCGCGCCGCTTCGTCAAGGTTGACCAGCATGATTACGAACAGAAACAACAGCATGATGCCGCCGATGTAAAGCACAATCTGCACCACAAAAAGGAACTCTGCCTTCTGCAGCAGGTACAGGCCGGCCACGCCAAGCAGGCTCACGATCAGCGAGACAGCGCTGTGTACGGCACTGCGGCGCGTAATGGTAAGCAGGCCGCCGACGAGGGTCATCAGCGCGAATGCATAGAAGAAGAGTGTGTCCAGCAAGGGACGCTCCTGTCCGGGTCCTAAGATCGATAGCGAGTCGGGCGCGGGCCCTCTTCCAGCATCTGGCGATCCCAGATCTGGCCTTCTCGCGTGAATGTGGCCATCTCGAAGTCCTGAGTCAGCTCAAGGGCGTCGACCGGGCACGCATCTTCGCACAACCCGCAGAACATGCACCGCGACGTATCGTAAGTAAAGTGCACGAGGTCCTTGCGACGAGTCTGCGGATTGCGCTCACTGATCACTACGATGAGGTTCTCAGGGCACGCCCTGACGCAAAGGTCACACGATATGCAGAGTGTCTCGCCATTTTCAGGGTTGACGTTAAGCCGCGGGGCTCCTCGATAACGCTCGGCGACCTTCGGCCGGGCGGCGGGATACTGCTCCGTGTAGATGTTTTTCGGATGCTGGTTGCGGAACGTTACCCAGAGCCCCCGAACGAGGTCCACCAGAAGCAACGTGCGCAGGAAACGTTTCAACTTCACCGGTCTACCTCCCCGAGAACAAGGTCGAGGGTTCCAATGATGGCGACCACATCGGCTACCAGAGCTCCGCGCACCATCTGATTCAACGCCTGAAGATTGACGAATGAGGGCGGCCGCACGCGGATGCGGTACGGATTTGTTGTACCGTCGCTGACCACGAAGTAGCCAAGCTCGCCCTTCGGCGCTTCCACGGAGACGTAAGCCTCACCGGCCGGTGGCTTCACAACTTTCGGCACTTTGGCCATAATCGGCCCTTCAGGAATGCTTCCTATCGCCTGACGGATGATGCGGACCGACTGCCGCATCTCCTCCATGCGGACAACGTACCGGTCAAAAGTGTCGCCGTTCTCGCGAGTGGGAACGTCGAACTCGTATTGCTCGTACCCGCTGTAGGGCTGGGCCTTGCGCAGGTCCCACTTGACGCCGGCCGCGCGGAGCATCGGACCGGTAACACCGTAGGCCTTACAATCCGTGGCATTCAGAATGCCTACACCTGTCAGGCGGTCTACCCAGATGCGGTTGCCCGTCAGCAACTCCTCGTACTCGTCCACCTTGCGCAGGAAATGGTCGCAGAACTGCGAACATTGCTTGTCAAATCCTTCATAGATCTCGTACTGCAAGCCACCAATGCGGAACGCGTGCGTTGTTAGTCGGGCGCCGCAGTAGTTTTCAAAGATTTTTAGCACCTCTTCGCGTTCACGCATGGTGTAGAAGAGCGGGGTGATGGCCCCGACGTCCAGTGCATGGGTGCCGAGCCACAGCAGATGGCTCGCGAT
>DASQEG010000290.1:0-2569 GCA_035633775.1 Bryobacteraceae bacterium | reverse complement strand
AAGAGCTGAAGGCAGCCATCAACAACCTGATCGACAATGCTGTGAAGTACTCCGGGCACGACATACGTGTAGCTGTGGAGGTTGTGTCGACAGGAGCACAGCACGTTGCCGTCCGCGTGACGGACACGGGAGTCGGGATTCCGCCGACTGAGTTGAAACGTATTTTCAAGCGGTTCTACCGCGTGCCCAGTGCTGTCGCGCTTCGCGTCAAGGGAACCGGTCTGGGGCTCTTCATTGTCCGTTCCGTCGCCGAGCGCCACGGCGGGCGAGCCTGGGCAGAAAGCGGCGGCCCCGGTCTGGGCAGCACATTCACTCTGGAGCTTCCAGCCACATCCAGCCACTCATGAGTCGGATTCTCATCGTCGAGGATGAGGCGCATCTCGCACAGGGGCTGCGTTTCAACCTCGAGGCGGAAGGCTACGTCATAGAGGTCGCTGAGACGGGCGAGGAGGCGTTGACCACGCTGCGCCAAACCGGGTGCCAGCCCTGGGATTTGCTCGTGCTGGACGTCATGCTCCCGGGCATCGACGGCTTTGCGGTGATGAGCAGCCTTCGGCAGCGTGGCGAACTCGTGCCGACACTGATGCTCACGGCTCGCAGTCGTCCTGAGGATGTACTGCGCGGCTTCGAAGCGGGTGCTGACGACTACCTGACGAAGCCTTTCGAATTACCCATCCTGCTGGCTCGAATCAAGGGTCTGCTCAGACGTAATAACTGGAATCAGCTGCGAGCGAGCACTGCGGCCAGAGAAGATATCTACGCATTTGCGGGCCGGACGATTGACTTCGAAAAGCTGGAATTGCGCACGCCCGACCGATCCCTGCAACTGACGCTGATGGAGGCGAACCTGCTGCGATACCTGGTGCAGCACGAGGGGCAGCCTGTCTCACGAGCAAGCATGCTGGAGCAGGTGTGGGGTCTGCGCGAGGACACAGACACACGAGCGATCGACAATTTCATCGTCCGCCTGCGTCGGTATATCGAGGATGAACCCGCCAGACCCCGCCATTTGCAGACTGTGCGTGGACTGGGTTATCGGTTCGTTGCCCAACCGTCGCGCAACGGCAGTTGATCCCGGCCGGTTTGCTAGACTAGCCGAAGCAGCGTCTCTTCTCTTCCCCGGTCGTCTAATGGTAGGACAGCGGCCTTTGGAGCCGTGAATCGTGGTTCGAATCCATGCCGGGGAGCCACTTCTTCGACTCTCACTGTCTCCCAAGACCTGTGTTGCCAATGAGCATGTGATGGCTGCTGCCCTCCACAGCGTCTTGTTCATCCCAAAGCCGAATATCTGGGCCACACGCTGTGTTCTAATGCACCTTCACGCAAACGTTGACATGCGCATCCACTTGAATGAAGATGATCGTGTTGCCGTGTTCACGCCGCCCAGCCGCGTCAAGTTGCGCAAGCATCTTGCCCCGGGGAGCAGGGTCGGGTGTTAGGTGCGCGCCCGTCAAGCTCGCCTACGCCGCCGCAAGCCTTCCTGCGAAATGCTGAATACAATTGCAGGTGCAGGAAATGCCACGAGCGATTTTGCGTGTTGGCCACAAGCTGGACCGCGCAGAATGGATCGCGGAGCTCGTTCTTGCCTGACCGCATGGAGCACTTGCGGCTGAGTGCATGCCCTCGACCATCATCAGGTCACTGCCCCGGTGTTCGTACCGATGGAGCAGAACACTGCGCCCGTCTGGCGAGACGGAAAGGCCCTCGTCGAAGTAGCCTTCCAGGGTCGCCACCAGCGAGTCTTTCTTCAGCAGAGCGTTCCACGATCGAAGCTCGATCGTGCTTCTGCGCTGAGGACCGAGATAGACCACACCGTCGCGAGTTGGGGTGAAGCTTCGTCCTTCCAATGCCACTGCCACTTGTTGCGATGCCCCACCCGTAGCGGGCATGCGCCAGATCGTCTTGCCTTTGCTGAAGTAGATAAAACGTCCGTCTGGTGAGAAGGCGGGACTGGATGCAGCTTGATCGGTCACAGGCTCTGTCTCGCCACCCGCGGCCGGTATGCGCCAGACGCGGAACGTGCCCGAGCGGTTCGACGTGAAGTGGACCATATCGCCCATCGTCGACCAGGTGGGCAACATGTCAATGCCGGGGTGGTAGGTGAGCCGACGTGGTTTCGACCCAGGCTGTGCTTCCACTACGTAGAGCTCAGACTGTCCGTCGACGCGGGTGTCGAACGCGATCGAGCGACTGTCGGCGACCAGGCCGGCGAACCCGTACCGGACCCTTCGAACTGGGTCAACGCAAACGCGTTCGAGCCATCAGCATTGCACATCCAAATCTCGGGAAATCCGGACCGCTCCGATTGGAACGCGATTCTGCGTCCATCGGGCGAGTATCGAGAAAAGCGCTCTGGCCTTGTAGAGGAAACCTGCTGTATGCGTTCCGGCTTTACCATTGCGCCTCCGAGCGCGAGGCGATACACGTTGACGTCGACTGCCTGCCTGGTGAACGCCAGGTAACCGGCTCCGGGCGCCAGGCTCGGCAGGGACACCCTGCCCGTTCTGCAAGAGGTGCCGATCTGGCTTGGCAAGTAAGACTGCGAGCATATATCCGGCCTCGAGTTGAG
>DASQEG010000289.1:0-3015 GCA_035633775.1 Bryobacteraceae bacterium | reverse complement strand
GATGCATTCACTGCATGCGGACTTGCCCTCGCCATAGCGCAGTTCTTGCGTCGCTCCCAAACCATTGCAGTTGAAGGCCGACCAATGGGCATTCTCCTGGGCTGCCCTCAGGGCGACTGAAGATCGTCGGATCGACTGCGGCTGAAGCCGACCAATCCTTAGAAGATGCAACAACATGCTGTTCAACTCTTCAGAGTTCGTGCTTCTATTCCTCCCGATTGCCCTCGGGGGATATTACCTCGTCGGGCGTCTGAACAAACCCGCCGCCAGCGTCGCTTGGCTCGTCCTGACCTCCAGCCTGTTCTATTCCTATTGGAACGTGGCATTCGTTCCCATCCTGGCCATGTCGCTCCTGGCCAACTACGCCCTGGGTCGGGCCCTCGGCCGACAGCAGAGCAAATGGCTCCTTGGAGCCGGCATCGGAGCAAATCTTCTCCTTCTCGGCTGGTTCAAGTATGTCAATTTCCTCGTCGACAACATCGACTGGGCCTTTGGCGCGGGGATCAGCCTTCCGGCCATCGCGCTGCCGCTTGCGATATCCTTCTATACCTTCCAGCAGATCGCCTATCTGGTCGACACCTACGACAGCGGAGATGCTGAGACCAACTTCCTTCGCTACTCCTGTTTCGTGCTGTTCTTCCCGCACCTGATCGCCGGACCGATCGTCCTATATCAGGACGTCCGTCGACAGCTCACCTCTCCCGAAACCTTTCGATTCAACGGAACGCATCTGGTCTTCGGCCTGACGATCTTCGCCATCGGCCTGTTCAAGAAGACATGCCTCGCCGACTCGATCGGGCCGATCGCCGATGGACTCTTCAGGGACGCGGCTGCCGGAGTTGTGCCGACCTTTGGAGAGGCTTGGATCGGCGCGCTTGCCTATGCGGTTCAGCTTTACTTCGACTTCTCCGGATACTCCGACATGGCGATCGGTCTCGCCCTCATGTTCAATATCCGGCTGCCGATCAACTTCTGGTCCCCCTACAAATCCGCCAGCATCATCGAATTCTGGAGCCGGTGGCACATCACGCTCACGCGCTTCCTCACGACCTATGTCTACAATCCCCTCCTCATGCGCTTCACGCGCAAACGGATGAAACTGGGCAAGCCGTTGCTGCGGCGATCATCCTTCGCATTAGGGCCATTCATCTCTCTCCTAGTCGTGCCCACCCTTCTCACCATGCTGCTCTCGGGGATCTGGCATGGGGCGGGCTGGCAGTTCGTGATCTGGGGGCTGCTGCATGGTCTGATGCTCGTGGTCAACCATGGCTGGAAGGTGTTCCGGCATGCCTATGGGATCGGCCCTGAGGTGGGGAGACCCTTCCGTCCCCTCGGCATCGCCCTGACATTCACAGGCGTGGTGCTTGCTCTCGTGTTCTTCAGGGCCGGAAGCGTCGAGCAGGCGCTCATCGTGTTCCGCGGGCTGGCCGCCGTAACAGGGCCGCTCTTTCCCGCAACCGGCGGTCTGCTCCTCAACTCGGATATCGCGCTCGTCTTCCTTGGCCTCGCCATCATCTGGCTTCTGCCGAACGCGCTGCAATGGGTCGGCGGCTTCGAGGACCAGGGGTTCGAGGCTCCGAGCAAGACCAAGGAGATCGGGTGGTCCTGGATCACGGCTTGGAAACCCTCGCGCTGGAAATGGTCGCCCTCGCTGGGCCATGGCGCGTTCGTGGGCGTCCTCGCCTGCTTCGCCTTGATCCGCGTTTTCGGCGTCGTTCCGTCGCAATTCCTGTACTTCACGTTCTGAGCCGGGAGCATCTCCGACCATGGAAGCGAAACAGCCAGAAACAAAGATTCCGATCCGGAGGTACTATATGGGGCTTCTTGGAGGGGCCCTCGCCGCATTCGCCACGATCGTGGGCGGGCTCGAGCTGCTGGCCTGGACTGATCGCCTCCCGGCTCCCCCCATCACTAAGGTCGAGTTCCTTGACGAGAAGCTCCGCTTTCTGCGGGAGCGCCGGGATCTCGATCCCACATTCGTGCTCATCGGCTCGTCGATGGCCCTGCGCCAGTTCGACGGCCGCCCCTTCGCGTCCCGTCTCGGACAAAAGCACGTGCTGAACGGCGCGTCGACGCTGATCAACGTGCACCAGACTCGCTTTCTCACCTCGTTCTACATGGAGCACCTCCCCAAGCTTCAGACGATTGTTCTGATGCTGGGACCGCCCGACTTCGAGAACTGCACCACTACGCCGGCGGATCTCTTCGACCCCGAGGATGCGAGCGGCTATGCGTTCAAGCAGCATATCGCAGCCCCCCTTTACCTGCGCTATTTCGCGCCGGTTCTTTATCTGCGCCGTGCGCGGAACTTTCACGAGCGGCGCGTTCCGCTCAGGGGTGACTTCTGGATGGACGAGTACGGTTCGAGCCCGTTGCAATTGGCTCCCGACATGATGAGAGGGTTGCGGTATGAAGCGTTGAAATTCGACCGCTCCTGCGTCGACAGGCTTCTTCAGACGGTGACGGAGATCAAGGCCAAGGGCATTCGCCCCGTGGTGGTGTTCTCACCGATACACCCTGAGTATCGCCAAAAATATCCTGAGGCGATTCAACGGTTGAAGGAAGTCGGCGGCAAGGTGGGAGCCGAACTCCGCGAGGGCGTCGATTTCTTCGATATGAGCGAAAGCGACTTCGAGGCGGCGGACTTCTTCGATGCCGTCCATCTTCAATGGACGGCCGTGCAAAGGTTCTCCGACAAGCTGGCCGATCTGATTTTGCCGAGCAAGGCGGCTGCCAGCGCGTCGCCAAGCATGCGGTCTTCGATCATCGACATGAATACGACCTCCTCAATTCCGATTGAGCCCACAAGACCATGACACACCCGCAAACCGATCTTTCTCTCCACTGGCTTCCGGAGCCCGGCGACTTCAACAAGAACCTTGCCGCCACTCTGGCGAACGAGGATGCTCGTGAGCGCTGGGAGGCGCTCGTCGCTCTCAGCGGCAGGCGGCTAGACTTCCTGCAGACGATCAAGCTCGATCGCGCGCTTGCCAGGGCAGAGGCATCCCTCGACGT
>DASQEG010000288.1:0-2786 GCA_035633775.1 Bryobacteraceae bacterium | reverse complement strand
GAGGCACTCCTGTACCGGCACTCCACCTCGTAGGGTTCTCCAGAACGCAGCGCATGCTGCCAGAGAGGCAGCGTCCGCTCAACGTCCTGAGGCGGTAGCGTACGTACCCAACCCGCTCCAAGAGATTGCTCGGCAGTCAGGCCTGTATAGGCATACCATCGATCATTGAAGTACAGGATCTGTCCCGCTGCGTCTGTCACCCAAACCAGGGCCGGTATCGCATTTGCGAGCTGACGGAAGCGGGCCTCACTTTCGCGCAGGCCTCGTGCGATGCGTGCTCGTTCAATTGACTCCCAACAGCGATTGGCTACCTGCTGAACGACTTCGACGTCATCTGGCCGCCACTTCCTCGGAGTGGTCTGATGCACGCCCATTCCGGCGACGAAACGCCCGGCCTTGTGTAACGGCACCGAGATAGCGGCTCTGATTTGGGTCAGCCGGTATAACTCGAGCACGTCAGCCGTTGCGGGGTCGTTCTCAGTATCTTCCACCACATAGGGCGAACCGCGCAGGCAAAGCTCCGCAAACTCTCGCCCGAACTGCTCGATCGTGTATCTTCCGACGATGCTCGGAACACCTCGGCTGTAATCGCCAGTCAGATTAAACGTGGACTGATCTTCGTCAACGTCAGCATAGGCACAGCGGTTGACATCCAGATACTCCACCAGCAGCCGGGCGGCGGTGGCGGTAATGGCAGCGGGGTCGTCCAATCTGCGGAGGCTGTCGTCCAGGTTCAGGAGGAAGGCCGTTCGCTGCTCGGCGTCCTTCTGGGCCGTCACGTCCATGTTCAACCCGAGCAAACGGACGGGCCTGCCGGTTCCATCCCGAAACACTCTGCCACGGCTCAGCAGCCACCGAACCCCTTTGTCCGGGCGGACAATACGGAACTCGGTTTCGAGCGGTTCACCCGTCTCGATCGCTCTCCGAGCTTCTGCCAAAGCGCGGTCCCTGTCTTCGGGATAGATGAGTTCTGCCCACACCGCGACCGTTGGCTGAATCGTGCCCGCCTCGACGCCGAGCAGATCGTAGATCTCAGGCGACCAGGTCACATCATCGGTGACGATGTTCCAATCCCAAATCCCAATTCCCGCAGCTGACTGCGCCAGCCGGAGTCGCTCTTCACTGTCCCGAACGCTTGCGTGCAGCTTTGCATTCTCGATTGCCGTTGCCGCCCGCGCTGCCAGCTGCTGTGCAAACGCCAGGTCCGCGGAGGTGTAGCGCCGGCCGGCTTGAGCGGTAACAAACATGAGAACACCGAGCGCATGATCGTGTGAGAGCAGTGGGACTACGATGAAGGATGTGATGCCGAGCGCGAGGATATCCTTCAGGTGTTCGTCATTACGCGCATTTTGGACCACGAGCTCGCGTGAAACGTCCTGAATGAGGACCGGCTGTTTCGTCCTGAGAGCCGTGAGCGCAGGGTCGGTATCGCGCGGAGGATACTTCCGCCGGAATTCCCGGGCAAACGCGACCTTCTCGGGATCCTGGTGGCCGAGCGCGACGCGCTGGAGCTGGCCATCCTCCCCTACAACATCTACAGCGCACCAGTCCGCAAATACAGGCACTGCGGATTCTGCGACGTGGGCGAGTGTCGCCGTGTAATCAAGGGAGGACGAGAGAATCGCACCCGCGTCGGCTAAGAACGACGCTTCGCGCTGTGCTCGTTCTGCTTCCGACCGGAGTTCCACCTGCCGCTCGTAGAGCTCGGCTGTTCCGACAGCCGCTGCCGCAAGGTTGCCGAGCGCTGTGCCAAGTCGGATTTCGGACTCTGTGAAGCGATGTGGCTCCCGGTCGTAAAATACCAGCGTTCCGCCGACTTCGCCGTGGATGCGGAGGGGAATGTTGAGCATAGAACGGATCCCTTCGGCCCGGTAGAACTGCACCCTCTCCTGAAGTAGGGGGAACGATTCAACGTCTTCCACTGCAAACGGTTCGGACGGCAGTGAGAGCCCCGGACGTCGACCGTGCTCTGCCGCGACTCGTTCAAATTTATCTGAAAGTCCTTTGGAAATTACCAGCTTCCAGATCCCGTCCGAACTCTGTCTTCTCCAGACAGCGTATGCGTCCGCTGTAACGAATTGCTCTGCGGTAGCAAGGATGCGATGCAACACAGCTTCGGAGTCGGGTGAAGCAAGAAGTGTCCCGGATGCCTCGACCAGAAGCATGAGCTGGCGTTCGAGTTGATGCCGGTCGGCCTCGGCCAGAGAACGCTCGGTAATGTCACGGGCGATCTTCGACGCGCCGGTGATGGTCCCCGCGGCATCGCGTATGGGAGAGACCGTGAGGGAAAGCGTCAGGATGCGGCCGTTCTTCGTAACTCGCGTGGTTTCGTAATGATGGATAAGCTCGCCGCGCCGGATTCGCGCCAGAATATCCGGCATTTCGTTAGCTCGCTCAGGAACCGCAAGTATGGAGACAGGCTTCCCAATCACTTCATCAGCCGTGTAACCGAACATGCGTTCCGCTCCGCGGTTCCAGGTGCGGATGATGCCGTTCAGGTCTTTGCTGATGATGGCGTCATCTGAGGACTCTACGATTGCAGCGAGGTGCGCACGGAGGTTGTGCATGTCCGACGTGAGGTGTGGCGCGGCAACTCGGTCCAGTTCGTCCTCAAGCTCTCGGACCCGGTCGCGAAGCGCTCTGATTTCTGCATCCGATGAGTTCATCGGCTGGTCACCTGCCGCTCACTTTCTTCCGTGCTGCCACTGCACATACCTCGTCGGGCACGATTGGCTGATTCGCAGCCCCAAGGTGCTCCTGAACTTTATTCTGCCAGGGATTGGCCG
>DASQEG010000287.1:0-5474 GCA_035633775.1 Bryobacteraceae bacterium | reverse complement strand
AGTTCAGGATGTGACAGCGGGAATCGCAGATGACCTCCTGCCCATGGCTGGTAAGGGCGGCGATCGCACACGTGTTGCCCATGGTGCCCGTCGGCAGAAACAGCGCGGCCTCTTTGCCCATCACCGTGGCCGACCGCTCCTCCAGCTTGTTTACCGTGGGGTCTTCGCGGTAAACGTCATCGCCCACCTCCGCACGAAACATTGCCTCCCGCATCGCTGCAGTGGGCCTGGTGACGGTATCGCTTCGCAGATCGATCAAGAAAGGAACTCCCCGAAAACTTCGTTCGACAGCAGCACACCATTGCGTGTCAGCCTGATGAGACTGCCATTGCGTTCCAGCAGCCCCTCATCGATCAGGCGGTCGAAAACAGCCGCGTAGCGCGTCTCGTCACGGGAGGTAGGCTCGACACCTCGCATGAGTCGCAGGCCGACAAAAAAGCGCTCCTCGTCAGCATTGGCCGTGGTGGGATCGAGCCTGACATCCAGCCCCTTGTGCGAACGAGCAACATACTCCGCGGCACTTTCGACATTTCCCCAACGGAGACCGCCATCGAAGGAGTGAGCATCGGCGCCAAAACCGATATAGGGCTGCTGTGTCCAGTACTTCAGGTTGTGCAGCGACTCTGATCCGGGCTGCGCAAAATTTGAAATTTCGTAACGTTCTATGCCGCGGTTTGCAAGGCGGTCCACGGCTGCTTCGTACAAGTCAGCTGCTGTGTTCTCGTCCGGCACGGCCGCAGCACCGTAGCGCGAGCCGTTGTTCAGCACCTCGAGACCGAGCCGGCTGTCCTCGTCGATCTCGAACAGGTAAACCGACACATGAGGGGGCGCGAGCCGCTCGATCCACTCCAGCGAGGCCTGCCAGCTTTCCCGCGTTTGCCCCGGCAAACCCGCGATCAGGTCAAGGTTGATGTTGCTGATGCCTGCCTGGCGAAGCACACGGACGTCTGCTTCGACGATCTCCGGTGTATGTTTGCGGCCCGTGCGCTGCAGTTCAGGGAGGACAAATGACTGCACGCCCAGGCTGACCCGGTTCAGACCGTTGTCACGCCACAGCCGAACATCGTCTGCCGAGAAGCTCCCGGGTGCTGCCTCGATGGTTGCCTCCGTCCAGGGCTTTCCGGGAATCGCGGCGAGCACCGCGGCCAGATCTTCGGCCGCGAGCCGGCTCGGCGTGCCGCCCCCGATGTAAACCGTATCCGGTACCCAGTCCCACGCGTGACGGGAGATCTCCCGTTCGAGTGCTGCCACGTACTGACCTTCGAGCTCGCGAGGAAAAACTCCCGAAGCGAAATTGCAGAAGGAGCACTTCTGGGCGCAGAACGGAAATGAGATATAAACGCCAGGCACGGCTAGAGCGCTACAGATTCACCCAGCTGTTGCGAGACCACGCCAGCCATTAGCTCTCGCAGCGATTGACCGGTTTCAGGTAGAACGAACTCGCCGCGCTGTTCATCCCAGCTCAGTTTGTAGCTCTTCATTTGTGCGGAGACCCATATCTGCTCGACAGGCGCGTTCGGGCTGACGACGAACTTTGCGGCAGGTTCATCGAACTCGACGGTCAGCGTACCGCCGTAGTCACACTCAAAGTCGTGCTGATCCGCCTGCTTGACGAGAGCTTTGTAAAGCTGCTCGAGGGCCGCGTCGGAGCGCAGCCGGAACGCATGTTCGTCCGCCACGGTTCCAAGGTAGCGTAGCGTTTAGACTGGTGCACAGCATGGCGAAAACGGCACTTCTGCTCGACGCCGGACTCTACCGGCAGCACGCTCCCGGTGAAGGCCACCCCGAACGACCTGAGCGCGTTGAGGCGCTTGCGACCGCATTCGAGCGTGAAGGCATAGTCCGGGCAACTACACAGGTACGGCCCCGGCCCGCGAGTGACGATGAGCTTGCGGCACTCCATTCCCGCGAATACATCGCGCTTGTGCGGCGCGATGTCGCACGTGGAAGCCGGACGCTGTCAACCGGCGATACAGAAATCATGGGAAAGTCGCTCGAAGTAGCGCTGCATGCGGCTGGAGGCGTACTGAATGCTGTGGACGCAGTCATGTCGGGATCGGCTCCGAATGCGTTCTGCGCGGTGCGTCCTCCGGGACACCATGCCTCGCCGGCTCGCGGCATGGGCTTCTGCGTGTTCAACAACGTTGCCGTTGCCGCGCGTTATGCCCAGAAGCGGCATGGAGCCGCTCGCGCCATGATCGTCGACTGGGATGTGCACCACGGCAACGGCACACAAGATGCCTTCTATAGCGACGGGTCCGTGCTCTTCTTCTCCACACACCAGTCGCCCTGGTACCCGGGTACAGGAGCCGTCGAGGAGCGCGGCGAGGGCAAGGGCCGCGGCCTGATTCTCAACCGTCCTCTTCCCGCCGGCGCTGCCCGTACGGAGATCACGGCCGCATTCCGAGAGGCCCTCCTGCCGGCTGCGGTTTCTTTCAAGCCGGATGTTGTGTTCATCTCGGCAGGTTTTGACTCCAGAGAAGGAGATCCGCTGGGCAGGTTTCGCCTAAGTGATCAGGACTTTGCTGACCTGACACGGCTCATGATGGACTTCGCGGACCAGCATTGCGGAGGGCGCATTGTTTCGGTGCTGGAAGGTGGCTACAGCCTGTCCGGGCTTGCCGCAAGTGCCACAGCCCACGTTCGCACTCTGATGACCGCCGCAACCTGAGTCTACAATCGACTTCGTGCCGTTTCGAAAGCTCCTGATTGCCAACCGGGGCGAGATCGCAGTTCGAATCATCCGTGCATGCCGGGAACTCGGCATTCGCACCGTCGCGGTTTACTCTGACGTGGATCGCGCTTCGCTGCATGTGCGTCTAGCGGACGAGGCAGCACGCATCGGGCCGGCCCCATCGGCTGAGAGCTACCTGCGAACGGACCGGATCGTGGCCGCGGCGCGTGAGCACGGTGCAGAGGCGGTTCATCCGGGTTACGGATTTTTGAGCGAGAACGCCGAGTTTGCTGCGGCATGCGAGCAAGCTGGACTCATCTTCGTGGGTCCACCCTCGAGTGCGATTCGTCTCATGGGTTCCAAGACCGAGGCACGGCGAGTTGCGAAAGAACAGCTGGTCCCTGTACTCCCCGGCACTCCGGAAGGCGTGTCCGACGCGGCAGAAGCGGCCCGAATCGCCGGGGAGATCGGGTATCCGGTCCTGATCAAAGCAGCAGCCGGCGGCGGCGGAAAAGGCATGCGGCGCGTGGACTCGCCGGAGGACCTGTCGTCGGCGATCCGGGATGCTTCGAGCGAAGCGGAACGAAGCTTTCGCAACGGAACGGTCTACATCGAGAAGCTGCTCGTCAACCCGCGTCATATCGAAATTCAGGTGCTCGGCGACCAGCACGGACACATGATTCACCTCGGTGAGCGGGAATGCAGTATTCAACGTCGGCACCAGAAGCTGATCGAGGAGTCCCCCTCGCCACTGATGCAGCGCTATCCGGACCTCCGGTCGCAAATGGGCCAAGCGGCAGTGCGCGTCGCGCGGGCTGCTGGGTACTGGAATGCGGGAACCGTGGAGTTCCTTGTGGGCGAGCATGGGAACTTCTACTTCCTCGAGATGAACACACGGCTGCAGGTCGAGCACCCGGTAACGGAATTCGTGACGGGTGTCGATATGGTCCACTGCCAGTTGCGGATCGCTGCGGGCGAACGGCTCACACTGGAGCAGAATCAGATCAGGTGGCACGGCTGCGCCATCGAGTGCCGTCTCTACGCCGAGGATCCGGATCAGGAGTTCTTCCCTTCCCCAGGCGAAATCTCGTCGCTATCGCTTCCCTCCGGACCTGGGATTCGTGTCGACTCCGGTGTGTACGCCGGCTGGACGGTACCGATGGATTACGACCCGCTGCTGGCGAAGCTGATCGCTCACGCCGACACTCGCGAGGCTGCAACTGTGCGGCTCCGGCGCGCGATCAGCGAGTCCTACGTCGGCGGGATAGCAACGAACCTGCCATTCTTCTACGAGCTTCTGGGCGATTCAGAGTTCCAGGCCGCGAACCTGCACACTGGCTTCATCGAGGAGTGGAGCAGACGGCGGGCAACAACCAGTGCGACTTCGGGCGGCGAAGCAGTCGCGGCACTCGCGGCCGTCGCGCATGCGGCTCGCACTGCCGCCCCCCAGCTAAACGGTCGTAAGCGGCGCGAAACCTCAGGGTGGGTGACCGGCGGCCGATCCTTCATGACCCGGTGATGTTCACGCGCGGCCGACGCATTGAGCCGGAGCTCCTGGACGAGCAGAGTCCGGACGCAGGCGCAGCCTCGCTGAAGGATCTTGTGCGCATTAACGCCATGCTTGGCGGGAAGGGCGTGCTGCTGCGCGAACTGCGACGGCTCCAGCCTAAATCGTTCCTCGACATCGGCGCCGCTTCAGGCGATGCAGCGGCGGCTGTACGACAGGAGTGGCCTCACATCCGAACCGTGAGCCTCGATTACCGCCTGCATCACCTCAGGGAGGCGCCCGGGGAACGTGTTGCCGCTGATGCTTTCAGGCTGCCGTTCAGGCGGGGCACGTTTGATGTGGTTTACTGCGGCCTGTTCCTGCATCATTTCGAAGGCGAGTCGATTGTCCACCTCCTCGAACAGATGCGAATGGTTGCACAACGGTTCGTGCTGATCAATGACCTTGAGCGGCATGTGCTTCCGTGGCTGTTTCTACCCGTGACAGCGCCGCTTCTGCGGTGGGACAAAATCACGCTGCATGATGGTCCTCGATCGGTGCAGGCTGGCTTCCAACCTCGTGAGCTGGAGCACCTTGCGCTCGCTGCGGGCCTGATGAACATTAAGGTTCGCAAGCACAGGCCCTCGTTTCGAATCTCAATGGTGGCTTCCGTGCCCGATGATACACTCCGGGTGTGACGCTTTCAGGTGTTGTCCGGGCGGTGTTGGTGCTGCTGGGCATCGTTATCGCAGCGATGCTGTATCCACCGCTCAGGCTGTCTGCACTCGTCATCGCTGGTCGGAGTCCGGCCTGCCCGATGAGTCAGGCAGTTAAGGCCGACTCGTGGAAGCAGCGCAAGATCGAGACCAAGGATCGCATCCTTGCAGCCAGCAAAGCGGCCGCAAGAGATGGAGCTCTGGAGCAGTGGCAGACTCCGCATGGAGTTTTCTGGACACCGTTCGAGAGCCGCTATGGTCTTCCGTTTCACCTCGCTGAGCAGGAGATGGGCATCTACGGTCAGGGCGAGTTCGCCGTTCGCCCCGGTGATGTCGTGCTGGATTGCGGAGCCAACATCGGCACCTTCACTCGAACGGCGTTGAATCGCGGGGCAAAAACGGTTGTTGCCATCGAGCCCGCGCCGGAGAACCTCGAGTGCCTGCGGCGGAACTTCGCCAAAGAAATCGCCGACAAGCGCGTCATCATTTACCCTAAGGGCGTCTGGCATGAAGACGCGACACTAACGCTGCACCTGCATCACGATAATTCAGCCGCTGACAGCTTCATCATCAAGGACGACAAAACACCCCACGGGCA
>DASQEG010000286.1:0-2873 GCA_035633775.1 Bryobacteraceae bacterium | reverse complement strand
GTGATGTACAGGTCCTCGCGGCCGTCGCCGTCATAGTCAGCGGCAGCCACACCCATTGCGTACATCTCCACGCCCAACCCGCTCGCAGCAGTTACGTCGGTGAAGGTGCCGTTTCGGTTATTGTGATACAGAGCGGGAAGTGAACGGCGGCCCTTTGGCTTCCAGTCCTTGCTGTTCAGCAGCAGAATGTCAGCCCAGCCATCGCCGTCGGCATCGAAGAAGGCACAGCCGGAACCCATCGTCTCCGGCAGAAACTTCTTCCCTGCCCTGCCGCTGTTGTGCTTGAACTTGATCCCAGCCTGCTGCGTGACGTCACGAAACTGAACAGACGCAGGTCCTGCAAGCGCAACGCCTGCAATCAAAACACAGAGATACTTCATTGGCTCAGAGAGACGCTTTCGTGATCATGAATCATCTGCCGCTCGTTATTGTCCTCAGGACTGAGCATGCGCTGGCGAGCGGTTATGGCCTGGGCCGATTCGTCAGCTTTGAAACGCCGGAATAAAGTTTCTTCGCGGGCTGCTGCGGCTGTGTCACCAAGGCCGCGGTACGCCAGCATCAATGTGTAGTGGGCTTGCACATCCTCCGGATCGACAGCGAGAACTCGCCTAAGTGCCTGCACTGCGCCCTGGTAATCACGCTTCAGAAACAGGATGCGCCCAATCTGGTTCAGCACCACGCGGTCGCGCGGATACTTGCTTTCGGTGACTCGCAGCGATTTCAACGCACCGTCATAGTCGCCGTCAGCCTTCTGCACCATAGCCCGGAAAAAGTGAATTCGGCCGAGTGAGGGGTCGATCTTCAGTGCCCGCTCGAGGTACGGCTTGGCGCGGTCGGTCTCACCTTCCTGGATGAGAGCTCGTGCAACGTTGAGCCAGCCATCGGCATATCCCGGCTCTGCTTCAGTAACGCGCTGGAAGGCATATTCAGCGCCCTTGAGATCCCCCTGCAGCAGTAACCCGATGCCCCAGTCGTTCCAGCGCTCACGATCCGGCTTGCGCACCTCAGGCTTCCAGCCGCCCGTGCCCCGCCCGAGTTCCAGTCTGGATTCGGCCTCCGCGAGTGTTACGACAGGCAGCTCCGGAATCCTGTCCCGAATCGCGCCGGCAACGTTCTTCGGAATGCCGGAAGGCGAGAAGTCCCAGAGCCTGTTGTCGAAGCTGAGTGACACAAGCGAGGGATGCTGGTTCGGTTGCGGCCGGCCTGCATAGGAGAACTGTGTATATGCGTACGAAAACTTCCGGTGGTTCAGGCGTGCCTTCAGCGTGATCGGGCCTTTGGCGTCGCTGGGGATCTTCACTCGGTAATGCGCAACGTCTGCTGCCCCCGGCGGAATGAGCCTGACGTAGAGTAGACTTCTTGTCTGCCAGGCGTTGCGCTTGTTGATCGGATTGCCGGCACCGTCCAGCTGGAACGATCGATAGAAATGAGCGCCTGGCTCCACGGGTCCTCGGCCGTTGTCCTCCATGCGACCGCTCCAGAAGATGACCTTGCCGTCTGCGTCGAGTGCCTGAAGCTCCAGCCACACGTCAAAGGCGTCTACGGTACCGCCAGGAAAGAAATGGCCGATCCGGCGTGTCCTCGCCACCACATCGACACGGACGGTATCTCCTGGCTTAACTGGCGGCTGTGCCACCCCGATCGGTGCCGAGATGTTGCCGGGGTCCCGGAGCAGCACGGCCCCGCCTGTCGCTTCGCTCTCCTCGCCGACGGCAAATGTCGACGCAAGTTGCGGGCCCTCGACTTTTCGCCGCCGAAGCATGTCCGGGTGGCCGGGAGTCTCTTCGACAGGAGAAGCCGCAAAGATGTCGACTGTGATAAAGCCGCTCTTCAGGAAGGCGATCGTTTCTTCCAACTGCGCCTTGTCCTGATTGACATGAGCAACCGCTGTGTTCGCCGCAGCAAACCGGTGCGAGTGCACCATTCCATTGCGATTCCCCGGATCGTTCGACTTCACCAGAGGCATGTGGCAGTCCGAGCAGCTGGAGCTTTTCGCGGGATAGTAAAAGGAACGCGCGCCCTGTCCTGACACGCCGCTGGCCTGCCAATTGTCGTAGTCGTTGAAGCCCCTTATCCATCGATAGTTGTTTACGGGAACATCGAGATGGACCTTATGACACGAGGAACAGTACTCGCTCGAGTCAAGCCTCATGAACGGCTTCAGGAACGTCTTGCGATGGGGCTCAGGATCGAGGTACGTGAGAAAGTTGTCAAACGCCCGGATGTACCGGTTCCGGCTTGATGCAAGCTCGTGCAGCGGCGGATACTCGATCGTAAAACCACCATTCCCCATCGATCCTTCCACATGCACGATCGAGTGGCACGAGAGACATCCAAGACCGTTCTGCGCCTCGGGCGTGTCGATCTGCTCTTTGATTGGCCGATCAAAGCGCCCATTGAAGAAAACTGCGTGATCATGACAACCGGCGCACCATTTGCTTCCTTTGGTCCCGCTGACGTCCTGCATATACTCGATCGACTTACGGTAGAACTGATTGTTGAACGATGCGAAGTGGTGCATCGAGCTGTTCCACTGCTCGTAGATATCTTTGTGGCAATCACCGCAAAGCTTGGAGTCCATGAAGAAGTTGGCCGGGATCGTCCCGCCAACGTTTGTTTTCGAGGACGATGGCCAAAACGGAGATCGCGGTCCTCCGCCCTCGTGGTCCATGGAAGCGGGCACAACCTCGGGGTTCCGGATGCGATCGGCGGAGTTCGGGAATGCAGTTCGCCAGGCATAGGCCACGAGCGGCAGCGCGACCAACACACTTAATGCAGCCCCGAGCGGTCTTCGAAACGTCGGCCATGCTCGCCACATCGATGGCACCGCAATGACCATGAATAATCACGCAAGAGCAATGTGCCCGAACAGC
>DASQEG010000285.1:0-2278 GCA_035633775.1 Bryobacteraceae bacterium | reverse complement strand
CCCGTCCTGTTGAAGAAGAATCCCATCCTCGATCAACGCATAGGGCAACAGCAGGTCGGCAAGACCGCGCGGCGTTTTCCGATGTTCGTTTCTTTGCATCCTACCTCGAAATGACACAGGACAAGATGGCACACGGACTATGGGCGCCCGTGTGCCCAGCCAAACTCACGCGTTCACCGCCACGTCATCGGTGGTTGAAGACATCGTGAGTAAACCCCGCTCTTCGCGGGGTAAAACGGTCTGTAGCGGATGTGACGCATGTACACCTGCCGTAGCAGGGGATCAGCCTTTCCCATCCGCTTCAGCACCGCCATTGCTCCGACGTACCAAGCGACAGAGACCCCAAGGCCCCACCACGATGCGAGGCTGAATGCAAGCGCCACGCTCGTAAGCAAAGAAACCAGCACCAGCTCGCGATCTCCGCCCATGAGCTGGTTCGGACGGTTCGCAGACTGGTGGATAATGATTTCCCGTGGCCGGTCAGCGGAGTCCATCGTTTACACCACAGCCGCAGTAACGCCGAATGCGGACGAGAGCATCGGCGCAGCGAACACCAGAACGGAAACAACAAGTCCGATCATGCAGGCGCGGCGGCCGAACTCGGTCAGCTCGCCGCCCCACAGCATCGTTCCGCCGGCGATGGCGATTCCGATCAGGCCGATTGCATAGGCGACTGGACCGGTCAAAGACGTGGCAATTGCCTGCATCGGGGCTTCCCAAGGCAGCGTGCCCGCCGCAGAGCCGAACGCCTGCAGGCTGAAGGCAAGAGCCAGTACACAAACGGTACTCATCTTCGACAGGATCGATGACAAGTCCACAATTCGAACATTCTTCATTTCAAATGGTTCCTTTCCCCTAAGGAGTTAAGTTGATCAAACAGGCTCGACTTCGTACCGGCCTTCCCGGTGTCCGTGGACGAGCAGCACTTCGCGGACTTTGCGACCGGCCTTCAGGCTGGGTTCTTCGTCCACGAAAATCACGAGATCCACAGCCTCAGCGATGAGCTGCTGCTGAGGCGCATTCGTTGCCTCGGCGACGAGGCTCTCAAATCGAATCAAACCTTTCAATGCATCGTCAGCGTGCACAGTGGCGGCTCCGCCGGGATGTCCCGTGGTCCACGCTTTCAGGAGCGTGTGAGCCTCCGCGCCGCGGACCTCACCGACGACAATGCGCGTTGGCTTCAAGCGCATACATGCTCTAAGGCAGTCGAGCATGGTCACGTTGCCGACCGCACGCAGGTCGAGATAGTTCCTTACCGGGCATTGCAGTTCAGTCGTGTCCTCGATCGAGATCACCCGGTCGTGTGGCGTAAGGGTGGAGAGCGCGTGCAATAGTGCGTTGACGAGCGTCGTTTTGCCGCTGCCCGTGCTACCCACGACGAGAATGTTTTTTCGCGCCAGAACGGCGGCGCGGATCACTTCTGCGTGCGAACGGCCGCGAACGGCCGCTGCGAAATCCTCACGTTGACGCCGGGCATTGGCCGGGTCGTCTCTTCGGGTCAGGATTCCGCCGGTCTCGTAATCATCGAGGGTGAAGACTGTTTTGGGACGGAGTCGGATTGCGAACACCGGCTGCCGCACGACCGGAGGAACCAGTCCCTCGAACCGGCTACCCTCAATCGGCAGCTCCGTCTCGAGGATAGGGTTCGAATGGTTCAGGACGGTTCCGCGCCATGCGGCAATTGTGGACAGAGCGCTCAGGGCCTGCGTCGACGCCATTTCGCCCACTCGCATAAAGCCTTCGCCGCGGCGCTTGATCCATAGCGACGAATCGGGGTTCAGAAGGATATCTTCTGTCCGCTCTTCCGCCAGCAGGCCAAGAACGGCTTCCCCTAGTTCGCGCTTCAGCTTCGTCTCCAGTCGCGAGTGCTGTTCGTCCACGGCTGGTACTGCCCGGAGGGTACTAGACCCAGACGCGCCCATTGACTACCCCCAAAAGATGTGTGCTAGATTTACGACAATGCACTTGTAAGCTGCCTTCTATCGCGTAGGGGTTACCGGCTCAGTTTTCGGTCAGGTGCAGAGAGATTTCTCTGATTTCCTCAGGAAAGGTAATGGAATCAGTCGTTAACATTCCTTTCGGTTACGATCCTGACCGGGATCGGATCCTGCCGATTTGTTTGCCTGCCCGGGACGATGACGGGAAGCCAATCGCGTGGGGATGGTTTGAAGCTGTGGCCCGCATAGAAAACCCGCTGCGGAATCTGACAAGGAGAGTTCTCGGCGACGAGAGGTATGTGTCAGAGGTGACGGAGACCGCCTTGAAGATCGTCTGGGAG
>DASQEG010000284.1:0-3597 GCA_035633775.1 Bryobacteraceae bacterium | reverse complement strand
GTCCTTCGCCCGCCAGAATCCACGTGTAATTCAAAGTGTATCCCGGACACGCTGCTACGGGATGATATCCGCGCGGGATCAGCACCGTGTCGCCGTGTTCGACGGCGAAAGACAGGTCGAACGCATCTTCAGCATCGGGGTCAGTATAGACTCGCATGAACCCGAATCCCTGCCTGGGTTCCAGCTGAAAGTAGTAGATCTCCTCCATAGGCACTTCCGCTGGCTCATTGAACCGGTCGTGTTTATGGGGCGGGCAGCTCGACCATCCTCCAGGCCGATTTACTGTCTCACCGCAGATCAGGTGGCTTGCCGGAACATTGTCCGCTATGTGCGTGTGAACCACGCGCGTCCAGTTTTCCTTGCCCACCGACTTGCTAGCGATCTCATCGCCGCTGATCATGCGCGGCGATCCCGAGCCGTCACCTTCGGCACCCCCAATTGTCACGCGTGCGCTGCCGTCGAGCGCCCGAATGCGGACACTGCTGCCGGCAGGCAGGTAAACCATCGGGTGCGCGTCCTGCAGTGATGCACGAGCTGGGACCTGTTGCGTCCATGACCCAAAGGACCCTGCTGCAGTGATTTCAACCGGGCCTGTGTAGAAATCGAGCGAGATCTCCTCAGGGCCCGTTTCAAACCGATGCTCAGTCAGTGAACCGCCGAGTTCTACGACAGTGAATGACAGATACTTCAGTTCTTTGCCCCGGCGCACCAGCGGATACACACCCGGAGCATCCCCCGGAGACTTGATCTGAAGCTGCATGCCACCACCGTATCACGCGCGACATAATATTTGTTTTGGATGTTTCCCGTCTACGCGATTGTGGATACGCTGCTGGTTTCTTCGCTGGGCCTCCAGACGCTGGACTGCGCGACTGCGATGCTCGATGCCGGCATCCGCCTGCTGCAGATCCGGCATAAGGGCAACTGGACGGAAGAGCTGTTCCAACAGTCCTCGCGTCTAAGCGAATACTGCCAAAGCTGTGGCGCGCAGCTGGTCATCAACGATCGTGCAGATGTGGCGGCGCTGCTTGGCGTGGGTATTCACGTCGGGCAGGACGATCTTACGGCTACTGAAGCCAGAAGCGTAGCCGGCCCGGAGGCATTTCTCGGTGTCTCCACGCACAACGAGCAGCAGCTTCGTCAGGCGTTGACGCAACCTGTAAACTACGTGGCGCTCGGGCCGATTTACGGTACACAGTCCAAACAGAACCCCGACCCGATCGTCGGTGTGGCTGAACTCCAGCGCCTGCGCTCCATAGTAGATAAGCCGCTCGTTGCCATCGGCGGCATTAGCCGAACCCGTGCTGTCGAGGTGTGGCGGGCAGGAGCCGACAGCGTTGCCGTGATCGGTGATCTGTACCCGGCCGGCGCTGACCTGAACTCGATTCGCGAGAGAGCTGCCGAGTGGGTGAAACTAAGTAGCAATGAACGGCGCCGTTGACCAGGCATCGGAGGTTCTGGCGAAAAGGCTGGGGCTGCTGGAAGCGACGACCCTTGTCATGGGGTCGATGATCGGGTCCGGGATCTTCATAGTCGCGGCCGACATCTCGCGTCAGACAGGAAGCCCGGCGCTGCTGCTCGCGACCTGGATTGTGACCGCCTTGCTCACGATGGCTGCCGCGCTCAGCTTTGGCGAACTCGCGGCAGCGATGCCACGGGCCGGTGGTCAGTACGTTTACCTGCGCGAAGCGTTCGGTCCCATGGCCGGTTTCCTCTACGGCTGGACGCTGTTTCTTGTCATTCAGACCGGGACGATAGCTGCCGTTGCCGTTGCGTTCGCAAAGTTCACCGGCGTGTTGTTTCCCGTAGTGTCGGCGGACAACAAGATTCTGCCATTCCTGAGCACTCAGCAGGCTCTGGCGATTGCGATACTTGCACTGCTTACGTTTGTGAACACGCGTGGGGTGAAGACGGGATCCCAGGTCCAGAATGTTTTCACGTTCGCAAAGGTCGGTGCCCTCGCCGCTCTGATTGCATTCGGGTTCGCGCTTGGCCGTAATGAGGCGGCGATCAGTCGCAACTTTGGAAATTTCTGGGGAACAGCCGCGTTCGACTGGAGGACCGTGAGCATCACCGGTGTCGCCATGGTTGGCGCTCTGTTCTCTTCCGATGCCTGGAACAACGTGACGTTCACTGCCGGCGAGGTCCGCAACCCAAAGCGCAACCTTCCGCTCTCACTGGTGCTGGGGGTGGCCTGCGTCTCGGTCCTGTATCTGTTGTGCAACCTTGTTTACCTCGTCGCGCTGCCGCTGGAATCGATCCAGACCGCGGCTCAGGACCGTGTTGCGACTGCGGTCGCGACTCAGGTGTTTGGGTCCGCTGGCGCCATGCTGCTGGCGGTGGCAATCATGATTTCCACCTTCGGCTGCGTCAACGGAATGGTGCTCGCCGGAGCACGAGTGTTTTACGCGATGGCCGCCGACGGCCTCTTCTTTCGTTCTGTCGCCAGGGTCGATCCAGTCCACAAGGTGCCTGTCACGTCCTTGTGGTTCCAGTGCGCCTGGGCCAGTTTGCTTACGCTCACGGGCCGCTACAGCGACCTTCTCGACTACGTGATTTTCGCAGTGCTGCTCTTCTACATTCTTACAATCGCGGGTGTCTTCGTCCTGCGCCGGACGCAGCCAGATCTCGAGCGCCCCTACAAAGCCGTCGGCTACCCGGTCCTGCCGGCCCTCTACATTTTTGTTGCTGGACTGATTGAAATCCTGCTGTTACTATACAAGCCTGATTACACTTGGCCGGGGCTAGGCATCGTAATCTCGGGCATCCCTGTTTATTTCCTCTGGAGAAAAAGATGACCAGTCCTGGACTCTGGCTCGGAGATCCCTCATGAGTCTATTTGCGACCAAACCGCTGAGTCGCATTCTTGCCGAGAGTGAAGGCAAGCACGCCTTGAAGCGCACTCTCGGCCCAGTGCAACTGGTCGCTCTGGGTATTGGAGCGATCATCGGCGCCGGACTGTTTTCCCTCACCGGCATCGCCGCCGCCAATCACGCCGGACCCGCCGTTACGCTGGCCTTCGTGTTCGCCGCGGTGGGCTGTGCATTCGCCGGCCTTTGCTACAGCGAGTTCTCCACCATGATCCCCATCGCGGGTAGCGCGTACACCTACTCGTACGCAACCATGGGCGAACTCATGGCCTGGATCATCGGTTGGGATCTGGTACTGGAGTACGCCGTTGGTGCCGCCACAGTGGCTGTGAGCTGGTCGGGATACGTGGCTTCACTGCTGAAGGACTTCGGCCTCTATCTGCCGCCGCGACTCATCGCATCGCCCTTCGCACAGATCACGCTTGAGGATGGCACGACGGGATACGGTCTGATCAATGTGCCCGCAATCCTGGTCGTCACCGCCATCTCGCTCCTTCTGATGCTCGGCATCCAGGAATCCGCGCGCGCCAATGCCGTCGTGGTGGTTCTCAAGGTGATAGTAGTCATTATCTTCATTCTGTTTGGTTGGGCGTACATCAATCCTGCGAATTACGTCCCCTACATTCCCGAGAATCAGGGATCCGGTCATTTCGGCTGGAGTGGTGTCGTTCGCGCAGCGGGCGTGGTGTTCTTCGCGTTCATCGGCTTCGATGCGGTATCCACGGCC
>DASQEG010000283.1:0-2098 GCA_035633775.1 Bryobacteraceae bacterium | reverse complement strand
CCACGCGGCAGGAGGTATTCCTGCAGTCATGAAGCGCCTCGAAACAGTGCTCGACCTCGACGCACTGGCTGGAGACGGGCGGAAGTGGCACGAAGTGCTAAGCTCCGTTGACGTGCGCGAGGCGGACGTAATCCCACCTCTGACAGCGCCTGTCGTGGACCGTTCGCTTGTGGTCCTGCGCGGAAACCTGGTGCCACGCGGCGCGATCCTGAAAGTCTCAGCTGCGTCACCACATCTTTTGCGGCACACCGGACGTGCTTTGGTGTTCGACAGCTATGAAGACATGCTGCGTCGGATCGACGATCCATCACTGGACGTTAGCGCCGACTCCGTGTTGATCCTGCGCAACTGCGGCCCTCAAGGCGCACCGGGCATGCCGGAATGGGGATCGATTCCGGTTCCCGCGCGGCTTGCAAAGCAGGGCGTTCGAGACATCGTCCGTATCAGCGATGCCCGGATCAGCGGTACCAGCTACGGGACCATCGTGGTTCACGCGTGCCCCGAAGCAGCCGCAGGCGGACCCTTGTCCCTCGTCAGGAACGGCGATGAAATCCTCTTGGATGTCGCGGAACGCAAGCTTGAGCTGCTGGTATCTGAGGCGGAGATAAAATCGCGCTTCGGAAAGCTGCAGCCGCATCAAAGCGCTCACCTGCGAGGCTATCCGCGCCTCTTCATCGATCACGTGCTGCAGGCTGACCAGGGCTGTGACTTCGATGTGCTTCGCCCTCGAACCGCGGACGAAGTTCCTTTCGTGCCGCCCGTAGTGGGTCGCAGTTAGGACGCCGCGAGCTCCTCTTCCATCAGCACGCGCACGATCGCCGAAGCTGCTTGCTGCAATGCGAGCACCAGCCGGCCGCAGCCGTCGAGCGGGATCTCCTCGACAGTTCCGCTGACGCTCAGAGCAGCAATGCAGTCATTCGCCGCCGCGGTTACGGGAACTGCGACACAGCGAACGGCAAGTTCTTCCTCCTCGTCATCCACTGCGTAACCCGTCTGACGCACGGCTTCCAGAGCCGATTCCAACTGCGCGGTGGATGTCAGCGTGTGGCGGGTATGCCGCATGAACACGGTCTTGGAGAGGACCTGTTTCTGCGTTCCCGCACTGGCGTGGGCAAGCAGAACCTTCCCGGTAGCGGTGCAATGCAGGCTGATGCGCTTACCGACGAACGTGTCGAACCGCGACGATGCGCCGTGAACCTTCTGCACAATAACGGCCTGGTACTTCTCAAGAACAGACAGGTGCACGGTAAGCCCGGTGTCGGCAGCCAGCGACTTCATCGTGGGAAGCGCAATCGAGGGCAGGCTTAGCCCCTGCATCCGCTCGCGGCCGAGCGTATACGCCTTCAGGCTCAATTGGTAGAGGTTTCGCGACGACTTCGTAAGATATCCGAGATCTTCAAGCGTGAGTACGATGAGGTGCGTTGTGCTCTTCGGAATGCCCAGCCGCCTGCTGATCTCAGATATGTTCATGCCGCGGGTGGATGTGTCCAGCATCTCGAGGATGTGCATCGCCCGTGCAACTGAATTGACGCTGAAGCTCTCCTGCATATGGCCGCGTTACGCCGATGTTCGTTAGCGAGGTATGGATAACGATAGCACGCTGCTACGCCCCGGCGACGGACACAACCGCCGTTCCGGGCGCGATGCAGCAGCGTTTAGCGCTAGAATGGCTCGCTATGGCGACTGTCGTTCCCGCCGGTTTTCAGAGCGATGCTGTTCCCCGCCCTGCCGAACGCACCGAGACAGCGCGCGTCGTCTCGCTGGATGTCTTCCGCGGACTGACAATGATTCTGCTGATCTCGCACGCCTTCGGAATCCCCGAGGCCATGCGAGGTCAGGATAGCTGGATTGCCGCTCAGTTCGAGCACGTAAAGTGGGTGGGCTGCACACTGTGGGACCTGATTCAGCCGGCCTTCACGTTCATCGTCGGGGCAGCTATGCCATACGCGCTTGGTCGCCGGTTGCGCGAAGGCCAGTCGCGGGGGCAGGTGTTCGGGCACGTACTGTGGCGCGCTGCACTGCTCATCGCACTCTCGAATGTGCTGATCAACTGGAACAGCTCCACCCGACCCAGGCTGCAACTGATCAATGTGCTAAG
>DASQEG010000282.1:0-1783 GCA_035633775.1 Bryobacteraceae bacterium | reverse complement strand
GTCCAGCTGGCCGAGGTCGATCCGATCTACTTTGAGACCTCCTATTACGTGTCGCCCGACAAGGGCGGGGAGCGCGCGTACGCACTGCTGCTGAAGGCGCTGAAGGAAAGCGGGTTTGTCGGCATAGCACAGGTTGCCATGCACAACCGCGAGCACGTTGTTGTTATCAGGCCCGGCCGCACGGGCATCGTGCTTCACACCATGTACTACGAGACCGAGATTCGTCGCGATGACGAATACCGGGCGCCCGTAGGTGACGTGTCCCAGAAAGAGTTGGATCTGGCCCTGCTGCTGGTACGCAACCTCGCTGCTCCATTCGAACCCCAGAAGTATCGCGACACGTATCGCGAGAAGCTCGATGCGCTGATTGAGCAAAAGATGTCCGGTGAGCAGACCGTTCAGGCTCCCGAGCCGAAGCCGGCCGCTGTCGTCAACATACTCGAAGCCCTGCAGCGAAGCCTGCAGCAGCAGACTGGAACGGGTGGCAGGAAGCCTCCTGCCGCTGAGGTGGAAGCACCCGCTCCGGAAGAGAAGCCCAAGCGCGGACGTCGGGGCAAAGCATCGTGACCGATAAGGCTGCCGAGATTCGCCAGCATGTTGAACCGATGCGGCGGTCGGAGCTCATTCAGAACCTCGGCCGGCCCCTTTCCGAGCTTCGCCCCATAGATCTGGAGCGCATTCTGGAAACTCTCAAAACCTTCCATTGGGACACCGGAAGCGCCCCGTCGTACGACGATCAGCCGTCCATCGGCGATCTCTGCGAGGGCTTTTCGGAATACCCGGAGCAACCGGCCGCGAAATAGCTCAGAGAGCGGCACAGTCGGTACGAACTGCACCCGCGACCGGTTCCCCTATGAACGGCCGCTACACATTCAACGGCGGAACGGGGTCTGAACGACAGTGAGGTCCACGCTGAGGATCACGTGCGCCTTGCTGCTTCTGGCCGGTTGTTGCACATGCCTCGAGATCGCAACCGGCGGCATGCTTGGCCCGCAGTACGACAAAAGAAGCTTCTACATCCGGCTGGGGCGGGGCGAGTGGGTGAAGACGTACTCAGGCAGCGCCTACAAGCCCTCCGCTGCAGGCAAGCTGATGACCTGCGCGTCGCCCAGGCTCTCTATCATGACGAGTGGCTCACGGAGGCGCGGTTCGATCCTGAAGCGCACACCAGGCGCGTCATTGCTGCCCTCGACACCTATCGGGCGCACGGAATCCTAGCCATCTCCGTCTCACTCCAGGGCGGCAATATGGCGTACTCACGCAATGCTGCTGACACCATCAAGCGTGACCGCAGCTATAAGCTCGGCAAGGAAGGTGGATCGCTGGTCAGCGCGTACCGGCCCGATGGTTCCCTGAAGCCGCAGTGGATGAAGCGCTGTCTGCGCCTCGCCCGCGAACTGGACAAACGTCACATGGTCCTGAATCTCATGTATCTGTACGCCCATCAGGACGAAATGTTCGAGGGGTGACGTAACCGTAGTGCACGGGAACCACATCAGCCCTAACGAGAAGCGTGCGCGTGTCCGAAAGCTGGTCAGAGACGAGACGGTGAACGGTCCGGTCTACATGAATGAAGACGATAACGGGCGGGAGTCCACGCTGGCTCACCTGACAGCTGAACTGGCGAGCTGCGATGCCGTCTTCGAGGCCCGCGGCAACTGGGGCTATATGCCCTGGGTGCAGTTGCAGATCTGGCCCTTTCGCCATCTCGTACCGGGAAGTCGCTCCCAGGTCGGTGACAACACGACAGTGGAAGAGCGCGATGCTGCTTACTTCAAGGCTG
>DASQEG010000281.1:0-2128 GCA_035633775.1 Bryobacteraceae bacterium | reverse complement strand
CGAGCGGGCCCTCGACATCGCGCTCACGCTACATGCCGACCACGAGCTTAATGCATCCACGTTCGCCGGGCGAGTCACTGCTGCGACACTGTCCGATATCTACTCGGCCGTGACGGCTGCCATTGGTGCGCTCAAAGGACCTCTGCACGGTGGGGCCAACGAGGACGTGATCAAGTTCCTCCTTCAGGTTGATGCGCGCTCGGATGTAGCTGTCCAGGAAGTGCGGAACAAACTGACAAACAAAATGAAGGTGGCGGGATTCGGTCATCGGGTCTACCGTACGGAGGATCCGCGCGCTACGCACCTTCGCCGGCTGTCTGAGGAGTTGGGCCAGCGCACCGGTCACGTCGATCTCTATCTTGCCTCTAAAGAAGTCGAGCAGTTCATTAAGGACTCGAAGGGCCTGAACGCCAACGTAGACTTCTACTCCGCTTCGACATACTATTCGCTCGGTATTCCGGTCGATCTCTATACGCCGATCTTTGCTGTCAGCCGCATGTCTGGCTGGACCGCGCATATTCTCGAGCAGTACCGCAACAATCGCCTGATCCGCCCCCGTGCTGAGTACACAGGCAAGCCTGATGGTCAGCCGTGGGTGCCGACCGAACAGCGCTAGATGCACGACCTGAACTGGTTCCGGTCCAATCTTGAAGCCGCCGCTGCCAGACTGTCCGCGCGCGGTTTTCATCTGGACGTTGACGAGTTCCGCTCACTTGATGCAGAGCGGCGCTCCGCGTTGACTGAGTCGGAGACGCTGAAAGCGCAGCGCAACAGCGCAAGCCAGGAGATTGCCAAACGTCGAAAGGCCGGTGAGGATACAGCCGAACGTCAGGCCGCTGTGCGTGAGACCGGTGATCGGATTGCATCGCTCGAAGATCGCGTAAAGCAGCTGGACGACTCGTTTCGCGAGCGTCTGGCCGGCATTCCGAACCTTCCACACGAATCAGTGCCTGAGGGGCGCAGCGAGGCCGACAACGTGGAAGTACGCCGTTCCGGCGAGCCTCCTGCGCTTAGCTTCCAGCCCTTGCCTCATTGGGACCTTGGCCCGCAGCTCGGCATTCTTGACCTTGAACGCGCTGCCAAAGTAACAGGAGCACGATTTGCGGTTTATGTCGGATTAGGTGCCCGGCTCGAGCGGGCGCTGGTCAGCTTCATGCTCGACGTGCATACGTCCGAGCACGGCTACACAGAGGTGCTACCGCCGTTTCTTGTTAACTCTGCGAGCCTGTTCGGCACAGGTCAGCTGCCGAAATTTGCTCAGGATCTATTTCGTTGCGAGGGTACGGATTACTGGCTTGCACCGACGGCGGAAGTGCCGGTGACGAACCTGCTTCGTGATGAAACGGTCGACGGCGACCGTCTGCCCCTGAGCCTCACCGCCTACACGCCATGTTTCCGGAGTGAAGCAGGTTCCTACGGACGCGATGTCCGCGGGATTATTCGGCAGCATCAGTTTCAGAAGGTGGAACTCGTGAAGTTCACCCGGCCTGAGCAGAGCCTGGACGAGCATGAAAAGCTCACAGCTGACGCGGAGCGCATTCTCCAGAAACTTGGTCTGGCTTACCGGACCGTTGTACTCTGCACGGGGGACATGGGATTCTCCTCGGCGAAGACTTACGATATCGAGGTTTGGCTGCCCGGTCAGAATGCGTTCAAGGAGATTAGTTCCTGCTCGAACTTTGAGTCGTTCCAGGCGCGCCGCGCGGGCATCCGTTACCGCATGGGCAGAGGCAAGTCTGAGTTTGTGCACACGTTGAACGGAAGCGGGCTTGCGGTCGGCAGGACGTGGGTGGCGATCATCGAGAACTACCAGCAGGAAGACGGCAGCGTGCTTATACCGGAAGCACTTCGTCCCTACCTGAACGCGGAACGCATCACCCCGCAGGCACTACTGGTCTAAGTTCAGCTCTTCTTTCGCACGCTGCTGGATAAAACGATCCGGGTGATCGTCAAAGGCCCGCTTACATTCAGCGGAACAGAAGAAATATTTATCGTCGTTGTACTCGGTGAAGAACCGCGTGTCCTGTTCGTTGACGTCCATCGAGCAGACAAGATCCTGTGCCATGTTTGTTGGACGCGGCTGCGACAAATTATTTCCGGCGGCATGGTTAGTGCTCCGCGGCTTTCG
>DASQEG010000280.1:0-4786 GCA_035633775.1 Bryobacteraceae bacterium | reverse complement strand
ACAACCTCAATGTCGAACAGGTCCGGCAGGCCCTTGCGGCGCAGAACGTCGAAGTGCCCGGCGGACGCATTGACCAGGGCCAGCGTGAAGTCGCTCTCCGAACACTGGGTCGGGTCGAGCGCCCGCAGGACTTCGGCCGTATCATCGTCGGCAACGTTGGCGGCAATCCGATCCGAATCAACGATATCGGCCGCGTGGTGGACGGCTTCGTCGAGCCGCGTACCAGTGCGGTGCTCAACGGCGAACAGGCAGTAGTTCTGGAAGTTCGCAAGCAGGCCGGGACGAACACGCTCCAGGTGATCGAAAATATCAAGGCTCGCGTCGAGGAGTTGCGCAAGCTGATGCCGGGGGATTTCCGCATCAGTTACACGCGCGATCAGTCCAAGTTCATTTCGGACTCCTTCCACGCTGTTCAGGAGCACCTGCTGCTCGGCGGATTGTTCGCCGCCGCCATCGTGTATCTGTTCATGCGCAATCTGCGCGCGACCATCATCGCCGCGATTGCGATTCCTACCTCCATCGTGGCCACCTACACGCTGATGGCGGCCATGGGCTTCACGCTGAACCAGATCACCATGCTGGCTCTCGTGCTGATGGTCGGTATCGTTATCGACGACGCGATCGTGGTGCTCGAGAACGTGTTCCGATTCATGGAAGAAAAGGACATGACTCCGGCCGAGGCGGCGCTGCACGGGACCAAAGAAATTGGTCTCGCCGTGCTTGCCACGACCCTCAGCCTCGTCATCATCTTCCTGCCGGTCGCCCTGATGTCGGGCATCGTCGGACGGTTTATGTCGAGCTTTGGCTACACAGCGGCCTTCGCGGTAATGGTGTCGCTGCTGGTCAGCTTCACCATGACTCCGATGCTCTGTTCGCGATTCCTGAAGCCGGAAAGCAAGGACGCCAAGTCGCGCGAGTCGAAGTTCTTCCGTAAGTTCTCTGAGCCCTACGGGCGGATGCTTCGCTGGTCCATGGGCCACCGCTGGGCTGTCGTCGCGGTCTGTCTTGTTGTGATCGCCTCGATTGTGCCGGCGTTCATGCTGGTGGGCAAGAGCTTCCTTCCCACGGACGATCAGAGTGAGTACGAAATTACCGTCAAGCTGCCGGCCGGCACTTCGCTGCAAGGTTCGCAGGACCTGCTCAGCAAGCTGGAATCAGACCTGAAGGACCTTCCCGGGAAGGAGTACCTCCTGACGGTCGTCGGGGCTGACCAGCGGCAACAGGTCGACCGCGGCTCGATTCTTGTCGGGCTCGTCGATCCGAAGTTTCGCGCGCAGTCACAGTTCGATCTGATGGCCGAGACTCGGCGGCGCCTTGCGAAATATAAGGAGCTGACGATCGGTGTGCAGCAGCCCGCGCTCATTCAGGGTGCTGGTTCGACTGCCGAACTGCAATTCTACCTGCAAGGTCCGGATCTGGCCCAACTCGATCAGTATGCGCAGCGCATTAAGGCCAAACTGAGCCAGACCAGAGGTGTCACCGACCTTGACAGCTCTTACGAAGCCGGAAAGCCCGAGCTCCGGGTGATGATCAATCGAGACAAATCCGCCGACCTCAATGTCAATGTGTCCTCAATTGCCAATGCGCTCCGCGTGCTGGTGGGTGGCGACGATCAGGTCACGACATACCGCGAAGGTGACGATCGCTACGACGTGATGCTCCGGGTTGAGAAGGAGTTTCGGGACACGCCGCAGGCGCTCGAGCGCCTCTACGTTCCCTCAACCAGCCTGGGCAACGTACCCGTCTCGAACGTCGCAACTCTTGTGCCCGCTACCGGTCCCACACAGATTGAGCGCTACAACCGTCAGAGACAGATTCTGATCACGGCCAACATCGTGAAGGGTGAGACGTCACTTAGCGACGTTCTTGTGGTTCTGAACCAGACGATCGCTGACCTGAACATGCTGCCTGGCTACAACAGCGGCCTGGTCGGACAGTCGAAGGAGTTCGGACGAGCGGCAGCGAGCTTCGTCATAGCGTTCATCCTCTCGATCGTGTTTATGTATATGATTCTGGCGTCGCAGTTCGAGAGCTTCATCGACCCGGTGACGATTCTGCTATCGCTGCCTTTGTCGGTGCCGTTTGCCCTCCTGTCGCTGATCGTAATGAACGAGCCGTTCTCCGTCATCTACTCGTCCGTCGGCATTCTGGTGCTGTTCGGCATCGTGAAGAAGAACTCGATTCTGCAGATCGATCACATTAAGAACTTGCGTGCTGAAGGACTGGATCGCGCCGAAGCTGTGTACCGCGGGTGTATGGACCGGCTTCGTCCGATTCTAATGACTACTGCAGCGCTGGTTGCCGGCATGGTGCCGATGGCCATCGGCGGTGGTGCAGGTTCAGGATCGCGCCGGACTGTGGCGATCGTGGTCATCGGTGGCCAGACGCTGTGCTTGCTTCTGACTCTTCTGGTCACCCCCGTGGCTTACACCATGTTTGACGACATGGCTCATTCTCGTGTCTGGGACCGCATGCGTTCCCGATTGAATTTCCGCTTCCGGCCGCTTCGAACAATACAACCGCGGCCGCAGACAGGCGACTGAGGACACCTCCGATGAACCGACTCACTCTTCTGACCCTTGTTCCTCTGGCGTTCGCGCTTGCGCAGGATCCGGCAAAGAGCCCGGCGCCGCTGCCGACCATGCGATCTGTGCCTGATCCTGCTACACCGGCGCGTGTCGGAGTCGGCATCACACAGCGTCAGCTCAGCCTTCAGGAGGCGATCGGCATGGCGCTGGCCAACAATCTCGATCTTGAGATCGAGCGGACTGCCGTCGCAACAGCCGAACAAAACGTGGCAGCGGCACGCGGATTCTTTGATCCTGTGTTTCGCTGGACTCCGCTGTTCGAGAACCGAAACACTCCGGTAGCGAACGTCTTTCAGGGTGCCGGCGGAAAGGTCAACGATCGCTTCTTCAGCACCAACTTTAACCTGCAGCAGCGGTTCACGCGCTGGGGTACGACCGGGAACGCAGGATTCACCAATCTGCGCACCACTACGACGAATCCGTTTGCCAACTTCAATCCAACTCTGACGTCGCAGCTGGCGTTCAACATTACGCAACCGCTGCTGCGCGGCCTTCGGATCGACCGCGACAGGGCGGAACTGCGCATCCGTCAGAAGCGTGTAAATCAGTCCTCGGTTGACCTTGAAGCCCGTGCAATCGATGTAATCAGCCGCGTGGAGCAGGCTTACTACGATCTGGTTGGTGCGCGCTCTGCCGTCGGTGTCGCCGAAGAAGCCGTCGCGTGGGGCAGGGAACAGCTCGCCCTGAATCAGCGGCTGGTCAAGGCAGGTACGCTGGCTCCAGTAGAGATCTCCGCCGCTGAAGCCGAGGTCCAGCGACGCATCGACACCTGGTACTCTGCTCTGGGTGTTGTCACCGAAGCCGAGAATGCACTTAAGACGCTGATTGCGGCCGAGAGCAGTGCTTCAATCTGGAGCGACGAGATTATCCCCACGGACGTGGACTCACGTTCGCCGGTGGCGGACAACCTTCAGGAAGCCGTCAAAGTGGCGATTGACAGCCGGCCCGAACTGCGGGTTCTCGGCGTCCAGCGCGAGATCAACTCGATCGAGAAGGAATTGAATGCTGACCTCAGGCGTCCGGAAGTTAGTCTTATCGGTCAGTATGCGATGAATGGATTGGCGGGCTCGATCAGCTCCGCTCCGAACCCGCTGGCGAACCTGAATGGTCCTCTGAACAATCGTGTGAATGAGCTGTCTACGCAGCTGGGGCTCGCACCTCTTCAGCCGGTGAGTTTTGGCGGCCCTCCCGAGTTTCTGGTCGGCGGCTACGGTTCCGCAATCTCGAATCTCTTTGGCGGGCGATACCAAACGGTGCAGGTCGGCGCCCAGATCGACTTCAACCTGCGCAATCGAACGGCGGGGGCAAACTACGGCCAGACGCTGATCAACGAGAAGCGTCTGCGTCTCGAGCGTATTCGCGCGGAACAGAACATTCAGGCACAGGTTCGGAATGCACTCCAGGGTATCGAAACGGCTCGGCAGCGAATTCAGGCTGCAGAGGCGAGTGCGCGTGCAGCTAAGGACAAGCTGGACAGTGAAATCAGGCTGTATCAAACGGGTGAATCCACCAACTTTCTTGTCCTGACGCGGCAGAATGAGTACTCCGATTCCCGCCGCCGTGCGGTTGTCGCAAGACTTGATTACAACAAATCGATAGCACGTCTCAACCAGGCTATGGGCGCAACACTTTCCTCCAATAAGGTTACGTTTCGCTAAGTTTCTTCCCCAGTCCGGAGCTTGCCACCGCGCAGCTCCGGCATCTTTTATCTCCCTCATTCAAAGTTTCTGTTGGTATCGCCGCAAGCATTCTGGTACTCTGGCGTCAGTCCCCGCCGACCCTGATCTCCCCGCCTGAGCAACACCCCAAGGGAGGACTCATGAACTACATCGCAGGCCACAGGTCCGTCGAGGCGGTTCTGCTCAATCTTAACGATGAACTCGCTGAGCAGCTGCTCACACCACTCGCACACTGGTGCGCCGCGGTGCGTCGTGTGAGCGGGCTGTCCGGCGTCCCGCGGGCAAGCGACGACGTTGCCGGGGAATCCGTGATTTTTTGCGGTCCCGATGCGGCTCTCGTGTCTGACTTGCGGCGCCAACTGCCTGAAAAGCCGATCGTGGTTGTAACCCGTCATTCCGACACCCTGGGATGGCTCGATGCAATCGAAGCTGGTGCGGACGATTACTGTGCCGCGCCCTTTGAAGACGTTCAGATGAAGTGGATTCTCCAATCGACCGTACGACAACGCCTGTCCTCCG
>DASQEG010000279.1:0-1600 GCA_035633775.1 Bryobacteraceae bacterium | reverse complement strand
TCAAGCCCCCCGAGAAGCGCTTCTGCAGCCTCACGAGGCCAGCGTGATACGAGGACACGCCGAGCGTCGGAAACAGTAGCGAAACGTTGCTGAATTGTGGAAAGGGACGGTCACGCTGCGTTGCGCCCGGGCCAAGACGCTCGGGCGAAATCTGGTTTAGCGACAAGCTGGAGCTGGGCAGCTTCCGCGACTCGTTGTACAAATAGCCGACTTCGACCAGAATGTTGCCCGCAAACTCACGCTGGATGCCGAGGTTCCCCTGCATCGAGTAACCAGTCGCACGATCCTGTTCGTAGAACGTAACTGCCGTGTTCGGGTTCTGGCCGAGGCGCACCGCGCCAAAGCTCTCGTTGCGCTCGGGTGCCCTGAGCTGCACCTGTGGCACTCCATTGCCCAGCACAAACGGAAACGTGATGCCGTTGTCGGGCGAGTTGAGATTCGCGGAGATCTCGTAACCAAGTGCGGCGGACCCTGGAGCGCCGCCATCGAAAGGATGGGCGAACGAAATGCCTGACCCGCCACGAACTACAGTCTTCTCCGAGCCAAACGGTTTCCAGGCAAACCCGAAGCGCGGGCCGAAGTTGTTCCAGTCCGTCTTATAAGGGGTGTCGCCCAACCCGTTCTCGCCCATGAAGCGGACGACCCCCGGGGTACCCGAAACAGGGTTAATCGCCACTGGATCGAAGCTGTTCATGCGCAGGTTTTTGTCTTTGATAGGCGTATCTACTTCCCAGCGGACGCCCACGTTGAGGGTCAGATTGCGACTCACCTGCCAGTCGGTTTGTGCGAAGGCCGCCAAATACGTGCTTGACCGCTCGAGTTCTTCGGTCTGCCGCACGTTGAAGTTCTGCGGAAGCCCGAGCAGGAGCGATGCAATACCAGAGCCGCTGCTTGCTGTTCCGGGAGCTCCCGTGGCGAGCGGGTTGAAGGTGAACCGGCCCGAGATGCTGCCGCGGTTGACTTCAAAGTTGTACGAGGGGCGCATCTCGAAGCCGAACTTCATGGTGTGGCGTCCGCGCACCCACGACAGATTCTCCACCAGTTGCCACTGACGAATCGGAAACTGACGCCGCTCGTGAGTGCCGGCTCCGAGTGTCTGTACCCCGGCGACCGTGAACTCCGGGAATGCACCGCTGGGCACGCCCTGCAGGCCGAGTTGCGCAGGCCAGTCCCCGCCCAATCCGAACGACATTTCGTGGTTGATACGATCCGCGTAGGTGAACCGTAGCTCGTTGACAACGGCCGGTGAAATCACCCGCGTCCAGGACCCGTAGGTGTAGTTCTGATGCCGGAGCGCCGGAGTGTTCGTGTCCGCGGCAGGATCAGTGAAAACGCTGGTGTAATCGCGGTCATCGCTGTTGTACAGATAGCGAATCGAGAGCCGGTCATTCGCCGTAATCTGGTGATCAACCTTCGCTGTGTAGTTGTTACGGGTCAGGATCTGCACATAGTTCGCGCGGAAGTTGTTTGCGCCGGTCAGGTTGTCGGCGGGCCGGTTCGGCATGGGCCAGAACCGCATCAGAGCGCGGGCGACCGGATCCAGCCGGTCCGCGGGAATCTGAGTACCCGGGAAGACGTCGCGGACCGTACGACCGCCGTC
>DASQEG010000278.1:0-2383 GCA_035633775.1 Bryobacteraceae bacterium | reverse complement strand
GGGGTGCTGCTGCTTTGCACGGCTCTGATGGCCGCCGATCAGCCCGAGCGCGGATTCAAAACGCTGTTCGACGGCAAATCGCTCAAGGGGTGGGAAGGCGATTCGCGTTTGTGGAGCGTGGTCGAGGGAACGATTCGCGGTACGACAGAGGGCGTCGACCTGAAGCAGAACACGTTTCTGGTTTATAAACCGAAGACCTTCGGCGACTTCATTCTGCGCGCGCAGGTGAAGCTGCGAAATGGAAACAGCGGCATACAAGTCCGCAGCGAGGCCCTGCCGGAGCATGTCGTCAAAGGCCTGCAGGCGGACATGGCCGAGAACGCCTGGTGGGGCTCGGTGTACGACGAGAAGGGCACTCGCGGCGTGATGGTGAACGGCTGGAAAGGCAAGGCTGAGAAGGTCGTGAAAGCGGACGACTGGAACGACGTCGAAGTCCGCTGTCAGGGCGAGGACGTTCGTGTGACGGTGAACGGAATGGTCACAGCCGAGCTGAAGGACGCCAGCAAGACTGAAGGCATCCTTGCGCTGCAGCTGCACCGCGGGCCTCCAATGGAAGTCAGATTTCGCAACATTCGTATCCAGGAACTCAAGGGAGAGAAACGGTAATGAGCAAGAGGATCTCCATCGGTACGTGGGCCTACACGATCGGCCCGTACGCTTCGAATCCCATCGACTTCGAAACCGTCTGCAATACGCTTCGAGACTTCGGCTTCGCCGGTGTCGAGCTTGGTGCGTTTCCGCCCCATCCGAATCCAGGGAATCCGAACGGACCTGACTCCGATTGGCCCGGAGCCATGCCGGAGAAGAGCCAGCGCGCCGAGTTGCGTGCCCAGATGGAGTCCAAAGGGCTCGGCTTCAGCGGAATTGCTGCCAACCTCTGGGGCGAAAAGCTGATCAACACCGACGATCAGAGCAAATACATCCAGGAGTTCCGTCGGAACTCGGAGTTTGCAAAAGACCTCGGGATTCAGGGTGTGCGCGTTGATTGTGTGCAGCCACCGACCATCCACCGCGAGGTCGACTACAACACGGCGCTCCAGCGCGTAGTACGCACGTGGAAGACGTGCTCTGAAATCGCTGCTGATAACGGCCAGTACGTCACCTGGGAGTTCGAGCCCGGCTTCGCCTTCAACAAGCCGTCCGACGTTGTCCGCATTCACGATGCTGTCGACAAGCCCAACTTCGGTCTTCAGTACGATACGTGCCACGGCCAAATGGTCGGAGTTATCGGCGCTCGGCAGGAAGGTAAGAAGGAGACGTTCAGCAACCAGATTGAGCTCATCCGCATGCTCAGCGGCCGCATCAACCACATTCACGTGATCGACAGCGATAACACCTGCCACAAGGACGCGAATGGGGAGGACGAAACATCGGCTCATCCTCCGTTCGGACTTGGAGTGTTGAACTTCGATGAGATCATGCCCGAGCTGCTGGCTGCCGCGCCGTTGAAGCACGACTGGTGGACGATCGACCTGTGCTTCTGGCCGGACGCATGGAAAGCCACTGCGGACTGTAAACGATTCGTTGACGGGCTGGTGCAGAAGTATGGCGACACAGCATCCGGGGTGACTGCATGAAGGAACTGCGAGTCGCGATGATCGGGTACGGCTTCATGGGCCGCACTCACTCGAATGCTTATAAGCGGTTGAACGACTTCTTTCCCGTGCAGCATCGGCCGGTCCTCAAAGCGGTTTGCGCGAGAACCCCTGAGAAGGCCAAGGCCTTTGCGGAGAACTGGGGCTACGAACGGATCGAGTCTGACTGGCGATCGGTGGTCGAAGCGCCCGACATCGATCTGGTTGACATCGGATCACCCAACGATACGCACTACGAGATCGCGCTGGCTGCCGCCAGGAACGGGAAGATGATCGCCTGCGAGAAGCCGCTGGCGATGGATGTGAAGCAGGCGGAAGAGATGGCGCGTGCAGTCGAAGCTGCAGGCGTTCCGAACATGGTCTGGTTCAACTACCGTCGGGTGCCGGCCATCGCACTCGCTAGGCAGATCGTGGACGAAGGGCGCATTGGAAGGGCGTACCACTACCGCGCGACGTACCTTCAGGACTGGACCATCTCGCCCGATGTTCCTCAGGGTGGTGCGGCGTTGTGGCGGCTCGACGCCAGCGTGGCAGGCTCGGGTGTCACCGGTGACCTCCTCGCGCACTCGATCGATACGGCGATGTGGCTGAACGGCGGCATCACACGCGTCGTCGGAAAAACTGAGACCTTCGTGAAGGAACGGAAGCACGCCGTTACCGGTCAGATGCAGCCGGTCGGGATCGATGATGCGTGCATGTTCCTGGCCGAGTTCGCCAATGGTTCAATGGGCACCTTCGAGTCCACGCGTTATGCTCGCGGCCGAAAGAACTTCAATACATTCGAGCTG
>DASQEG010000277.1:0-4343 GCA_035633775.1 Bryobacteraceae bacterium | reverse complement strand
CTCATCGAAGTACCCGGAATGGTTCAGCCCGCGTGACATTACAGCGCCACGCTTGTACATTCGGGCGACCTCTCGTGATGCTGGCTCGGAATGCCATGCCTGGGTACGTGTGGAAACGACTACGTCATCTCAGGAGCGTGTCAGGGTGCAATTACCACAGGAAGCAGCAGCGGGGCTGCGCCGCCGGCTGGAGGCTGGCGAGGCCGTGCTCGGATGCTTTCTCTCGCTTGGCTCGGCAGTCACCGCGGAGATCATGGGTACGGCCGGCTACGACTGGGCCCTTATCGACCTTGAACACGGTGCCGGTGGTGAGCCCGAAGCTCTATCGCAGATGCAGGCACTCGCAGCGGCAGGCTGCGCGGCTGTAGTTCGTGTGGAGGGCGGCGAGCGTCAGCGGACGCACCGCGTTCTCGACTTCGGTGCGCACGGCATCATGTTCCCGCGGGTGGACACGCCCGAAGAGGCCGCACAAGCGGTCGCGGCAATGCGCTATCCCCCGACCGGTGTTCGCGGAGTAGCTTTCTCGAACCGAGCCTGCCTCTACGGCTCCAACATGCGGCCCTATATGGACGGCTCGATGAACCTGCTGACCATCGTGCAGATCGAATCACCCCAGGCTGTCGCCAACGCGCACGCAATCGCGGCGGTGGATGGCGTTGATGTGCTGTTTATCGGGCCATCGGATCTGTCGCACTCGATGGGCGGACTTGGGCAGTTCGATCGGCCGGATTTCATAGCAGCCATTCGCAGGACTGCGGAAGCAGCAAAGGCGCACGGTAAGCACTCGGGCCTCCTGCTGCCCTCGCCGGCAGACTACGGCCGCTACTATGACCAGGGTTATCGATTCATAGCCTCGGGTTCAGACGCAGTTCTGCTGAACAACGCTGCTCGGGCTCTGGTACAGGGGATCCGGAAAACTAACTGAGCAGTTGCGGCACAAGGTTACCGTGTACGTCGGTGAGACGGAAGTGGCGCCCCTGAAAGAAGAACGTCAGCTTAGTGTGGTCCACGCCAAGGCAGCGCATCACTGTGGCTTGCAGATCGTGCACGTGCACGGGATCGCTCACGACGTTGTAACCGTAGTCGTCAGTCTCGCCGAGCGCCGTGCCCGCCTTCACGCCCCCGCCCGCCATCCACATCGTGAAGCAGCGCGGATGGTGGTCGCGGCCATAGTTCGCTTCAGAGAGCTTCCCCTGGCTATAGACTGTGCGGCCGAACTCTCCGCCCCAGATCACCAATGTATCCTTCAGCAGCCCGCGCTGCTTCAGATCCGTGATCAGCGCAGCCGTGGGCTGATCCGTACCCCGGCACTGTAACTCGAGATCGCGAGGCAGATCGTTATGCTGGTCCCAGCCACGGTGGTAAAGCTGAATGAAGCGCACGTTGCGTTCCGCCAGCCGCCTCGCCAGCAGACAGTTCGCCGCGTAGGTACCCGGCTTGCGAGATTCAGGACCGTACATTTCGAACGTGCTGTCGGGTTCCTTCGAGAGATCCATGAGATCCGGCACGGACGTTTGCATACGGTAGGCCATCTCAGCCTGACGGATGCGCGTCTGAATCTCCGGGTCGCCGTACTCATCCGCATGGCGGCGGTTTAGTGCCGCCACAGTGTCGAGCATGCGCCGACGCGTGTCACGCGAGATACCGGGTGCGTCTTCAAGGTAGAGCACAGGGTCACTTCCGCCGCGGAAGCGCACGCCCTGGTGGCTTGACGGAAGAAATCCGCTCGACCAGAGGCGCGAGAATAGCGGCTGGTCGGTGTTGATGGCGTGAGCCTGCGACAGCAGGACAACGAACGCCGGCAGGTTGTCATTGTCGCTGCCCAGCCCGTAGCTCGCCCACGCCCCCATGCTGGGACGCCCCGGCTGCTGCGATCCGGTCTGAATGAATGTGATCGCCGGGTCGTGATTAATGGCGTCTGTGTGGACGGTGCGCACGATGGCGAGATCATCGACGATCTTCGCCGTATGCGGCAACAGCTCGCTCACCCACACGCCTGCCTGGCCATACTGCTTGAAGTTGAAGATCGTCGGCGCGACCGGAAGAGTTCCCTGCCCCGAGGTCATGCCCGTAATGCGCTGGCCCATGCGCACCGAATCAGGAAGCTCCGTGCCACGCCGCTTCGCCAGCTCAGGCTTGTAGTCGAACAGGTCGAGTTGCGACGGGCCGCCGGACTGATGGAGGAAGATGACCCGCTTCGCCGTTGGGGGGAAATGACTGGTGACGCTCGGGGCTGCGAAGCCCGCCCGCTGCAACACTGAAGAGAGTGCCGCAATACCGATGCCGCCAGCCGAGCGGCTGAAGAAGTGACGTCTTGTGCTTTCCAGTGCGCTCATGGCTATTCCTTAGAGATGCTTTCGTCGAGGTTGAGGATGGCGCTGCAAACAACCGTCCACGAGGCCAGATCCGCCGGGTTTAATGTCTTGTCCCAGGCCGACTCACCGACGCCCAGCAGTGCCATTGCTTCCTTGGTCGATGAGCGGAAGTGGCGGGACTGCTGTGACGCGAGCCGTACCAGCTCGGTGGATTCGCCCTTCGTGGGCGGGCGCAGTGTCGCCAGCTCGAAGGCGGCCGCTGCGCGAGCGGCAGGGCTCTTCTTCCCCGGCATCGTCAAGACGCGCTGAGCCAGCGCTCGTGCGGCTTCAACGTAGGTCGGATCGTTCATCAGCACCAGAGCCTGGAGCGGAGTGTTCGTCGTGGTCCGCCGAGCGGTGCACTTCTCACGATCCGGCGCGTCGAACGTCGCGAGTTGCGCAGGAGGTGACGTCCGCTTCCAGAACGTATACATGCTGCGCCGGTACAGATCGGCGCCATGGCTCTGCTGGTATGTCTGCATGGAGAAGCCATCGCCGAACGCGAGTTCTTCCCAGAGGCCCGGTGTCTGATAAGGAAACACGCCGGGGCCGCCACGAGCCGGATTGAGCAGCCCGCTGACTGCGAGCGCGTTATCGCGAATCATCTCGGCCTGCAGCCGGTGACGCGGGCCACGCGCGAGGAGACGATTCTCAGGATCTTTCGCCAGCAGCGGAGCGCTTACCTGAGAGCCTCGCTTGTATGCAGCCGAGGTCACGATCAGGCGTTGCATGGCCTTCACGTCCCAACCGGTGCGGATGAACTCAGTGGCGAGCCAGTCCAGCAGTTCAGGATGCGAAGGAAGCTCGCCCTGCGATCCGAAGTTGTCCGAGGTTTTCACGAGCCCGGCGCCAAAGTACATCTGCCAGTAGCGATTTACGGCGACCCGAGCTGTCAGCGGGTGTGCCGGATCGACGAGCCACTGAGCAAGGCTGAGCCGGTTCGGCCTGCCCTCGGACCGTGGTAAGGGCGGCAGTATGCCGGGAACGTTCGGCTCCACCTTCTCCTTCTGATTCCGATAATCGCCGCGGGCAAGGATGAACGTGTCGCGCGGCTTCTCCATCTCGTTCATCACCATGGTGGTGAGAATCTGCTTCTGGAGCACGGTGCTCTTTTCCTTCAGGTGTCCCAACTGCGTCCATGTGCGCTGAACGTCGGGCGGCGCGATGTGGCGCAGATAGTAGACACGAAGGCGATCTTCTTCGGCCGTCGTCGGCTTGCCGCTGATGCCGGAAAGAATCGCACGAGGTGCGTAATGCACGCCTGACGCTCCGATCTCATCCACTGAGAGAGCGCGCGCATAGATGCGGAGGTCATCGAGTGCGCCGCTGAACGGTTTGATCTCGCTTTCGCGGGCGCCGATCAGCAGTTCTGCTGTTGTCTCAACCGGTCCCGACAAGGTGTCGCTAAGCACCTCCACTTCAGCCGGGCTGCCGTCGACGTAAATCTTCAATCCGGACGCCTTGCCTGATCCATTGGAAGCTACTGTGACGTGGTACCAGTCGGTTTGCCGGAACCGCTGCTTTGTACGTACGACAACGGCGGAGGCGGGCCACTGCGAGGTCAGGCGGAAACTCAGTCGGGAGTCGCGCTTCTGGATGTCGAAGAGTCCGAAATCTTCGAGCCGCACCTCCCAGCCACGGCGTTGCTCGGTATTGCTGATGCGCTGCAGCACAGGCATGTCCTGCTTGCTGCCCGGCGGCCGCAGCCAGAATCCGATGGTGAACGGCTGGCCGGATGCGATGGCGCCCGCCGAGCCCAGACTCACCTCGGTCTGCCCGTCGAAGGATACTGCTCGGCCCACCTGCCCGGAGCCGAACCCGGGGTCTCCGCGCAGCGTTCGACCATGCTGATACCGCCCGGACGAGTCGGCGAAGCTGCCGTCGAAATCATAATGCGCAGTCAAGCCCTCGGAGATCAGCGGCACCGGCTTTGCTGCGAGACTGCTGCGCCAGTCCTTGAGGCCGCGCCCCACTTCGTCGCGGTCCAGC
>DASQEG010000276.1:0-4544 GCA_035633775.1 Bryobacteraceae bacterium | reverse complement strand
ACACGACGTTTTTGCAAAGTTCGATTCTCGTCGACGAAGGTGCCGCCTTTACGCCTGGAAACTTCAGCAGGGCGACGCTGGTAACGGACAATCGAGGCGTGCCGAATCTGGACTAAGTCGCTTGATGAACCTGCACGTACTTACCTGGAACTTGTGGTGGCGGTTTGGTGATTGGCGGGGCCGGAGCAAGGCGATTGGTCGCATTCTAAGTTCTGAACGACCCGACGTGTGCTGTCTGCAGGAAGTCTGGACTGATTCCAACACCAGCCTGGCGCAGGTGCTTGCGGAGGACCTGAAGCTCCACTGTGCATTCTTTCCGGCTGTCGATCCAGTCATTTACCGCCGACGGTCAAAAGACGCGGATGTCGGCATAGGTAACGCCATTCTCTCGAGGTGGCCGGTCGTCCGGAAGGAGTCCCAGGCTCTCACTTCGGGGGAGTGCGAAGATGAGGGCCGCTTGATCGGCTTTGCTGAGATCGACACTCCCGGCGGCTTGTTGCCCGTCTTCACCACTCACCTGAACTCGGGGATAACGGACTCAGCTATTCGCGTTTTGCAGGTCGCTCAAATTGCCGACTTCATGTGTCGATGCGCATCCGCGGAGATTCCGGCCATTCTTGCTGGCGACTTCAACTGCGAGCCGGATGCGGATGAAATTCGGATCATCACTGGACGGAGCAAGCCTCCTCGTTCAGGGTTCGGGCTCCGCGATGCCTGGCGCCTTACCCGTGACGACACGGGAGCCACATGGAGCCGCCGAAATCCTCACGTTGCGAAGACGCCGCAGCTGCCGGACTCCCGAATCGATTACGTGTTCCTCGGCTACCCGCAGGGCGGTCGAGACCTCAGCATCCAATCCTGCGCCACTGTGGGGACCGAGCCTGTTGAAGGGGTTTGGGCGTCCGATCATTTCGGTGTTAGCGTCAAGGGCACGATCGTTTAGAGGTGAGGTCACGGCCTACGCCAACCGGCAGCCGTTTGCAGTACGTTCTTGGGGTCACTAATTCGAAGTAGACTGAGTTGGGGTGACGTTAGAAGGCTGATGCGCAGTTTGCCTCTGATCTGCGGTGTGCTTTGCACTTTGGTGCCGGTGTGCGGCGCGGACCTTTCGTTCAACCGCGATGTTCGGCCGATCTTGTCAGACAAATGCCTGCACTGCCATGGCACGGACGCGGCGGCGAAGAAGATCGCACTACGGCTCGATAGCGAACAGACGGCCAAAGCTGACCTTGGCAGCGGCCGCAAAGCCGTTGTTCCCGCAAGGCCGGCCGATAGTGAGCTGATTCGACGCATTACATCGAACGCTGCCAATCGTATGCCTCCGCCATCATCCGGGCTGCGGCTGTCGCCAGCGGAGATCAGCACTCTCACCGCGTGGATTCAGCAAGGCGCCGCCTGGGAGAAGCACTGGGCGTTCGTCGCGCCAACTGCACCGGACGTCCCAGAAGGCGTTCACCCGGTCGACTTCTTCGTACGAAAGCGATCAAATGCAATCGGCCTTGAACCTTCCCCTGAAGCCGATCGCGTCACCCTGCTTCGGCGAGTGTCATTCGACCTGACCGGTCTGCCACCCACACCTGAGGAGGTCGTCAACTTTACCAGCGACAAAGACCCGAAGGCGTATGAGAAGGTAGTCGATCGGCTGCTGGCGTCGCGCCGATATGGCGAGCGGATGGCTTCGCGCTGGCTGGATGCGGCCCGTTATGCCGATACGAACGGGTACCAGACCGATGCCGAGCGCGTGATGTGGCCGTGGAGGGACTGGGTCATTGACGCGTTCAACCGGAACAAACCGTTCGACGAGTTTACGGTGGAGCAAATTGCGGGAGACCTGCTGCCGAACGCGACTCTGGAGCAAAAGATCGCAACGGGGTTCAACCGGAATCATCGTGGTAACTCCGAGGGCGGCATTGTGCCCGAGGAATATCTGGTCGAGTATGCAGTCGACAGAGTGGAAACCACGTCCACGGTCTTTCTCGGTATGACGCTGGGTTGTGCGCGGTGCCATAACCACAAGTACGATCCGTTCACCCAGCGCGAGTTCTATAGCATGCTCGCCTACTTCAACAACGTTCCCGAACTCGGCCGATACCTGAAGTTCGGGAATACGCCCCCGCTGGTGAGCGCTCCGACTGTCGAACAAAAGCAAAAGCTCACGCACCTCGACGTTGCCCTGAAGCGGGCAGAAGAAACGTTTGCGGCCGCTACACGGCATATTGCGACGGAGCAGAAGGCTTGGGAGGCGACAATACCAGCATCTCAGGAATGGAATGTCACCGACGGACTCGAAGCGGCGCTACCAGTCATCAAAGATGAACTTGTCGAAGAAGCCGAGAATCTCGGGGACAAAGGCGATTTCGGCTTCTTCGATAAGTTCACCGTCGCAGCGTTCGTCCGTCCCCGAGCTGCTGATGGTGCCCTTGTATCACGCGCCCGCCAGACTGACGACGGTGAAGGCTGGAGCGTTGTGCTGGAGGGCGGCAAAGTTCAGGTCAATCTCATCAAGCGAAAACTCGACGACTCCATCCGTGTCGAAACCAGGACTGACCTCGCTCTGGACCGCTGGCAACACGTTGCAGTCAGCTATGACGGGTCTCGCATCGCGGAGGGAGTTGCTGTCTATGTGGATGGCAAGCGCCAGCCAGTGACTGTGATCGTCGACGCCATAAATCAGGACTTTCGGACGAACGAACCGCTCCGTGCAGGTGGACATGTTGGTGCGGGTAAGAAGTATCGTGGAAGTGTCCACAGCCTTCGTCTCTATCGGCGTGTTATGAGCCCCGAGGAGATCTCGATCGAAGCTGTTCCGAGGCGCCTCGGCGAAGTTGCCCGCATGGACGCGGGTCAGCGCACCGACGGAGAACGAGCGAAGCTGCGCCGGGCCTTCCTTGAAGCTGGGCCGAACATCGCGATTCGATCGGCATGGGCGGACCTGGCTGCTGCGGGCCGGGCCAGGACTGCTTATGCCGAGACTTTGCCGACGGTGATGGTGATGGCCGAGTCGCCGGAGCGGAAGCAAACCTTCATCCTCGACCGGGGCCTGTACGATCGCCCAAGGGCGAAGGTGGAGCGCGGAGTACCAGCGTCCTTGCATCCTCTATCCGACGCCGCCCCAAGCGACCGGCTCGGATTTGCGAAATGGCTGGTTGATCCAGCAAATCCGCTCACTGCCCGGGTGACCGTGAATCGCTTCTGGCAGATGTACTTCGGCACGGGGATTGTCAAAACGACAGAGGACTTCGGGTCCCAGGGTGAGTGGCCTCAGCACCCGGAACTGCTTGACTGGCTTGCGACACAATTCGTCCGAAGCGGTTGGGATATCAAGGCACTTCAAAAGCTAATAGTGACAAGCGCCACGTATCGTCAGTCCTCGAAGGTTACTCCCGAGCTGCTTGGACGAGACCCGGAGAACCGTCTGCTCGCGCGAGGTCCACGTGTGAGGCTTGCGGCGGAAATGATTCGCGACCAGGCACTGTTCGCCTCCGGACTCCTGGTGGAGAGAGTCGGCGGACCTTCTGTGAAGCCGTATCAGCCTGCCGGGATCTGGAGTGAACTCGGCGACAAGGATTATGAGCGCGACCGCGGCGAGGGGCTGTATCGACGCAGTCTGTACACGTATTGGAAGCGCACGGCCGCACCACCGTTTATGAGTACGTTCGATTCAGCTCTGCGCGAGAGCTGCACGGTCAGGGAGTCTCGCACCAACACTCCGCTGCAAGCGCTGAATCTGATGAACGACACGACTTTCGTGGAGGCGGCCCGCGTTCTGGCGCAACGCGCCATCGGCGCCGCTGCCACTCCGGATGCGCGCATTGAGTACGCTTTTCGCCGGGTGCTCGGTCGCGGCCCCAGAGCACATGAGACCACACGACTGCGCGCCTCGTTCGAACACTACAAGGGCCGTTATGTGAAGAGTCCCGCCGATGCCGAGAAGCTGGTAAGTCATGGCGACACGCCTCGTCCTGCAGGAGTGAACTCGTCAGAGCTCGCCGCTTACACGCTCGTGACGAGTCTGCTCTTCAATTTGGACGAGGCGGTCACGAAGGAATAAAGATGCTGCGCCGACACTTTCTTACGCGGACCACCGGAGCTCTCGGTGCAGCGGCGTTGAATTCTCTGCTGAGCGCTGACGAATCCACTCCCAGCCTGCCGCACTTCGCTCCCAAGGCGAAGCGCGTCATCTATTTGTTCCAGTATGGCGGTCCGTCGCAGATTGATCTGTTCGACCCCAAGCCGGCTCTGGCAAAGCTGCACGGAACTGATCTGCCCGCTTCCATTCGTATGGGACAGCGCCTGACGGCCATGACCGCCGGTCAGACAACGTTCCCGGTTGCCCGTTCCATCTTCCCGTTCGAGCAACGCGGCGAGAGCGGCGCGTGGATAAGTGACCTATTGCCGTACACGGCGAGATGCGCCGACAAGCTCTGCTTCGTACGTTCGATGTTCACGGAGCAGATCAACCATGATCCCGGCATAACTTTCTTCCAGACCGGATTCCAGCTTGCCGGACGCCCAAGCATTGGCTCCTGGCTCTCTTACGGACT
>DASQEG010000275.1:0-3782 GCA_035633775.1 Bryobacteraceae bacterium | reverse complement strand
TTCAACTCTCCGCGTTCGATCCGTGGTGCGGTCTTGCCCCGCCACCAGGTCTCGACGAGCTCCAGCATCGCTCTGCCATCGCCGAGCACGATGGCTGCAAAGGCCCGGTCACGAGCATGCGCGAAGGACGTGACCGGGGTTGATAACGACGCCCGCAGGCGATCGAGAAGTGCTCTGTCTTCGGGTGCTGTCCAGTCTGCAACCAGCGCAACCTCGCGGATGGATGCGGCCGGGCTGACGGCCAGCGGCGGCGCACTTTTGTTGTTGACGACCGCTCGATGAAGGGCCGCTGCAAACAACGGCTCCGGCATCCTGGCCTTGCCTTCCATCAGCGATGCGAAGTGCAGCCAGCGCATGCTTTCGCGCTCGCGCTCGCGGCGCAGCAGGCGAAGGCGCTGAGGCTTCAGGATGAGCCGCGGGTGCTCGGTGCCAGCGACGTAATCAGCAGCCGAACTCTGGGCGTTCAGCGCCGCTGGCAATCCAAGGGCCAGCACGGCGGCCCAGACAGAAAAGCGCATCCGCGACCAGTGTGTCATAGCCGCTCAGCTCACCCTCCTGCATGAACGTGTTGACAGGCTACAGGTAGGATGCCATACTAGCGCTCGAAGCCTCATGCCTGAGAACACCTCTGACGTTCCTTACGGAACTCTTGACCTGCTGATCCTTAAGACTCTGGATTCCATGGGCTCACTGCACGGGTACCGCATCGCCCGCCGCATTGAGCAGGTTGCCGAAAACGCGATCACGCTGAATCAGGGCTCCATCTATCCAGCACTTCTGAGGCTGGAGCAGAAGGGTTGGGTTCGCACCACCTGGGGCATGTCGGAAACCAATCGGAAGGTGAAGTTTTATCACCTGACTCCTGCAGGCGCCAGCCAGCTCAAGCTCGAGGTCGCGAATTGGGAGCGGGCGACGCACCTGGTTGCGCGTTTTCTCGAGTCGAGGTAAGCCGCATGCGCGAGTTCGTCGTCAGGCTCCGATCGTTGTTTTCACGAAGGCAACTCGATGAGGAGTTGCAGAACGAGATCCTTGGCCACCTCGAAATGGCCGAGCGCGAAGGAATCATGGCCGGCTTGACGCCGGAGCAGGCGCGCTATGCGGCGCGACAGCAGTTCGGAGGAGTCGAGCAGATGAAAGAAGCGCATCGTGATCAGCAGGGATATCCCGTGTTTGAGTCGCTCGCACGGGACATGCGGTACGCACTCGGGGCGTTCAGGAAAGACAAGGGATTCGCGGCCATTGCGGTGTGTGTGCTGGCACTTGGGATCGGCGCCAATACAGCAATGTTCAGCCTCGTGGATGCCTTGTTCCTCAAGCCGCTTCCTTTCCCCGAGCCCGAGCGGATCGTCCGGATCTCAGAGGCCCCGAGTCCGACTTCGCGCAACGAAACAACTACACTGACCTATCTCGACTTCAAGCAGCAGACCGAAGTGTTCGAGAGCGTAGCGGCCGAGGTTCCCGGAACAGCCGCACTCCAGCTGCCCGGCAGCGATCCGTTGCGGATCCCGGTCGCACTTGTCGGCGCCGAGTACTTTAAGGTGTTCGGTGTCACGGCGGCCCTCGGAAGGACCTTCATGGCCGATGAGGATCAGTCAGGGCGCACGGGGCGCGAGCTTGTGCTCAGCCACGCTGCCTGGACGAACCGTTTCGGCGCTGACCCGGCAATTGTAGGCCGCAAGCTCGTCCTCAACCAGGAGCCGCACACTGTCATTGGGGTTCTGCGCCCCAGCGCCTTCGATCGTGATCGCACCGTCTTCTGGAAGCCTCTGGTGTTCGCACCTGAGCAAACGGAACGGGGTAGCCACTGGCTTGCGGTCGTAGGACGCCTGCGCAAGGGAGTAACTGTCGAACAGGCCGGGGGCCGCATGCAGCAACTCCGCACGAGTCTCGCCAGCCAGATGCCTGCATGGAAGAAGGAGTGGACATTCGCCGTTGACCCGTATATGGCCTTCATGTTGCCGCAGAATGCGACGCGTGCTGTATATGTCGCCTTCGGCGCTGTTGTTCTGGTTCTGCTCATAACCTGTGCGAACGTGGCGAATCTGCTGCTTGCACGAGGTGCGACACGCCGGCGGGAGCTGGCAGTCCGGGCAAGTCTGGGCGCAAGCCGCACCCGCATCGTTCAGCAACTCGTTACGGAAACTGCAGTCCTCTGCGCCGCTGGCGGATTGGCCGGTGTGCTGCTGGCATGGCTCATGCTGCGCGCCCTTGTACCGAATCTGCCGGAGGCAATGCCGTTCACGGCTGACATTGCACTCGACATGCGTGTGTTGTCGTTCGCAGCCGCCGTCGTTGGGGGAGTGAGTCTCCTCGTCGGACTGATTCCGGCGTGGCACTCGGCGCGTCGAGATCTCACGGGAGCCCTCAAAGCGGGGAGCCGTGGTTCGTCTCAGTCCGGTGCGGGATTACGGAGGTTCATCGTTGCGGGCGAGATCGGGATTTCGCTGGTCCTGATCTGTGGTGCCGTTCTGTTGCTGATGAGCCTGCTCAAGCTTCAGCGAGTCGATCCGGGAGTGCGAGTGGCGAACGTGATTACGATGGCCATCGACCTGACGGCCGGCAACTACCCGGACCCGGAGCGCGCAGCGCGGCTGTACTCGGCTCTGGTTGAGCGTACAAGGGCGCTCCCCGGTGTCGAGGACGCATCCGTCGCACAGGATGCCCCTCTGGAAGGTGTTCGTGGCGGAGAACTGCTCGGTGTGGCTGGATTCACTGAGCCACTGGTCGTCCGCTTCAAGCGGGTGGATGCTCATTACTTCCAAACGGTCGACATCCCGGTGATCTCGGGACGCGGCATCACGGAGCAGGATCGCATCGGCTCGCCTTATGTTATGGTCGTGAACCAGCAACTCGCGCGCGAACTGTCCAGTCGTCTTGGGGTGAGCAACGTTGTCGGGACCGCAGTTCGCGTAAGCCAGCCCGGCTATGGAAAAGTGCGGGGCGACATGCGCTCGCTTCAGATCGTCGGCGTGGCTCGCAACGAGCGGACCCGTGATCTGCACAGCCCCATGGAGCCGGTCGTGTATTCGCCCATATTGCAAGTTCCGAGGGCAGATGTGCGGCTGATCGTACGAACGCATGCCGACCCGCGACTGCTCGTTGCAGGCATTCGTGGAGCCATCCGTGAGGTCGATCCGAACCTGCCTGTCGGTGAAGTCCGGACGGTAGAGCAGATCCGCCAGGCCACGCTCTCCTGGGTAGCTCAGCCGACATGGCTGATCAGCGCGTTTGCGGCTGTCGCCGCACTCCTGGCCGCAATTGGCGTGTTTGGCGTAGTCTCTCAGAGCGTTACACAGCAGCGCCGCGAGATCGGCATTCGCATTGCGCTTGGAGCGCGTCCCGGAGCTGTCGTCAAACAGGTGCTGGGTAACGCGCTGGCCATGGTGACAGCCGGTATCCTCATCGGTGTCATGGGTGTGTTTGTCCTGACGCGTGTCATGTCGGGCATCCTGTTCAATGTCTCCACGCTGGAACCGACAGCGCTTACGCTGGCGTGCCTGGCTGCACTGCTGGTGGCGACGATCGGTGCTGGTATTCCCGGCAGCCGGGCAGCGCGCCTTGACCCGGTCACCACCTTGCGTGAGGAGTAGCCGAACGCCCGACCATGTACGGTACAGCTTCGGACGGGTGATACAATCGCCAGCCATGCTTAACTGGCGCGGCGGGTTCGTGGCGCTTTGCCTCGGTGTATCCACCCTTTCTGCTCAGCAGATAACAGCGACTCTTACCGGCACGGTAACCGACTCGACAGGCGCCGTGATGCCCAACGTTAGCGTGCGCGC
>DASQEG010000274.1:0-3704 GCA_035633775.1 Bryobacteraceae bacterium | reverse complement strand
AATCCGCCCCATGGGAACGTCGCAGTCGTCCCCACGCGCATATGCGGGTTTGACCGCCCACGAAGAACGTTCGTGAGAATCGACATGAATCCCGAGCAGTCAGCCCCGTTCGGCCCTACGCCACCCCACACGTACGGGGTGCCGTTCATCTGCCGGGCCTTCGTGATGGCAGCCTCGACGAGACCGCCCGCCGCGAAGCCCATGGGCCGGCCGTACGGGTGCGCCTTCCGGCCGCCGGCTGCCTGGACGGCCTCCGGCTGCCCGGACCGCAGGGCCTCTAGGAACGGCAGGTGATCGCGCGTGACGCGCTCGGGCATGACGTACTCGCGCGCGGACACGCGGATGGGCGCGCGCTTGGTGCCGTCGACGGCCAGCGCCGGGATGGAGTCCGAGGTTCCGCTACCCGGCCCCCGGATCAGGCCCTCGTGGATGAGACCACCCTGAGCGAACGCGGGCATGTGGTACTCAGCGAGCGGGCCGAGTCCAACGAGACCGGCAACAAAGTTCCAAACCTTGACAATGCCCTTGTTGTAGACAATGTCAATGACGGCTTGGATCGGATCACGGACGATCCGCTTAATGCTATCCCACGCACGTCCGACTGCATCGCGTCCAGCCGCGAACGCGTTAGGAATCGTCACCGTCACAAAGTTGACAAGAGGGTTCCAGACATTATCGCGGAGGAAGTTCCACACCGCTGCGATACTGTCACGAATAACATGCCAGGCAGCAACGATCCGATCGCGTCCTGCATTAAACGCAGTCGTAAGTGGCCCATTGATGAAGTTAACAATCGGAGTCCAGATGCTGTCTCGGATAAAAGACCAGGCAAGTTCGATTCCGGCCCTGATCGATTCCCAAGCAGCCCGCGCGAGGTCACGCCAGTTGTTAAATGTTGGTCCCAAAATTCGCACCAGCCAGTCGACGATCGGCTGGAAGATATTATCCCGGACCCAGTTCCACACCGCAGTGACCGCGTTCTGAATATCAGTCCATGCCTTTGTGGTAGTGGTCTTGATTTCCGTATTTGCGTCAGTCAGCGGTCCTCTAAAGAAGTTAACGATAGGCTGAAAGACGTTGTCCCGGAGCCAGTTCCACACAGAGCTGATGATGTTCTGCATGAACTGCCAGGCAGCCGTAGCGGCATCCCGCAGGAAGTTGAATGCCGGAACCAAAACGTTGTCAATGAAGATGACAATAGGCGTGAAGACTGCCGTGACGACCACGGCGAACAGGACGCGTGCAGCTAGTCCGATGAAGTTGAACACTGGCTCGATCACATTAGTCCAAAGCCAGTTCATCTTCTCGCCGACGACATTCACTGCCGTCACAATTCCGTCGAACACTCCACGAAGGAAGGTCCACGTCGCGTCAACCGCTGTCTTGATACCATTCCATGCAGTCTGGGCGGCCGTCTTGATACCGTTCCATGCGTCAGTAACGATTCTTCGGAACGTTTCAGACTCGTTCCAGGCAACGATGATTGCGGCCGTGAGAGCCGCAACCGCGATGACAACTAGGCCGATAGGGTTAGCAAGCAGCGTCGCGTTCAAAATGCCCATGACAACCTGGAACGTCACGGTGATGATCTGTGCCAGTCGGATCGCCGCGTTGTAAGCGATGATTGCCGCAGTGTATGCGCCCCATGCGATAGCAATAACCGTGATGACTGGTGCGAGGTCCTTAATCACGGTGGCAATTCCGACCAACACGGGCGAGAGGACGCCCAGTACCGACCGGAACGGCTCCAGCGCGCCGCTCACGAGCGACATCACCGCCGGCATGAGGAACGTCACCGTGTCCAGAACGGACGCCAGAGCCAAGATGAGGGGCGGAAGGACCGGCATGAGAGCGTTGATAATCATGGCAGCGAACTGCGCCACGACGGGCAGGATGGGCGCAACCGCGCGCACGAGCGCGAGGAAGGACCCACTGAGAACTTCCAGCGGAGGGTAAAGTGTACGGAGCGCGCCAACGAGCGTGTCTCCAAAGATTCGCGCTACTTCGCCGACGGCGGGAGCAACGATCGCCAGCGCGCCAACCAGAGTGTTCGCAAAGAGGGAAATCAGAGGCGCAAAGGCATTGATCACATCTGCTGCAACCTGAGCCAGTACGCCGAAGATGGGGGCCAGCGCTGCGATCTGGAATACGAGCGGAGTGACCGCCAGTAGAATCTGCTGGAAAGCGCCCACCACTTGCGGCAGAACCGGCATCAATGCACTTACGAGAGCGCGCACGACCTCCAGCACAACTACTGCAACCTGAGAGATCACCGGCACTAGAACCTGTCCGGCGAGCGAGCCCATCTGCGCCAGGAGCGGAACGCTGGCTGAGATCACCGGAGCCAGGCCATCACGAAGCGCTAGAGTGACTTGAGCGATAGAGGACGCGACCGCCCCGAATACCGGAAGAAGTACGTTCAGCGTGCCGAGGACGAATCCCACTGCATGATTGATTGCGGTGAAAATGTCTATCAGAACATATTGCCCTTGGACGCTATTAACCATCGCCGACAGTCCGCCCGTGATATTCACAAGCGTTTTGACGACTCCGCCTCCGGCCACCTCAGCCGCACTGAGGACGCCGCGAAGAATACCGAACACATTGCCGGCAAGCTGCCCAAACTCGGCGACAGCATTCATGCCTTCTCGAATCCAGGTCGCCAACTGACCGCTCTCGCGTGCAGCGTCAACGAACTGTGCGGCACGTTCGGCCGCCGCTGTGAAGCCACCCGCCAGGCCAGGAAGGAACGTGGAGCCGACCGTGGCGACGTCGCGGAAGATCTCCACGATCGCGCCGCCCGCAGGAACTAATGCCGCCATACTCAGGCGCGTGTTCTCAAAAATTGTTCCGGTGTCCCGCAGTGTGCCTGCGTTCCTCGCCACTGCTACGATTTCCATGCCGAAATTGCGCATTTCAGCGGCGATTCCGACGAAGCCTGTCCGCAGTACGGGTAGATACTGATTGGCAAGCTGAGTTACAACAGTGCCGAAACCACGGAGTAGAGTATTCTGAACGTCGAGCTGCAAACCTTTAAACTCATCCGAAACGCCACGAACCGACAGCGCAAGTTTCTGCGCTTCCGGCGATAGCGATGCTAGCGCTTCGGCAAACTTCTTCGGGTCGCCCATGTTCTTGAACGCATCACCGAGACCCGAGACGCCCATCTTGAGCGTCCCGACGGCGAGTCCAGCCGCAGCCATGGCCCCCGGTACCAGGCCGATAGCTCCGACCGCCGTCGTGGCTGCTCCGGCGATAGCGAGGATGGTCGGGGCGGCTCCGACCATGGCGGCCGGAAGAGCGAGACTGGCTAGGCCCTTACCGAACATCATGACGGCATTAGCCGCATCAATGAACGGCTTCTTGTTGACGTCGACATTCACCGTCTGGTTACGCAGTGCGGCAATCCGAGTAGCGAATCTGCCGACCTCAGCCTGAGCGGCAGAGGTGTCGGCTTCCACTCGAATCACATGACGGATATTCATTCCCGCGAGTTCAGTACGAATCCGGGTTTCAAACCCACGGAGTGACGGCACTACTTGCAAGAATGCGGTACCGGCGGTGAATGTCGACGCCACGGCGACCCCCCTTACTTGTACTTGTCAGGTCGCGCTTTCCGCAAAATCTCCTGGTGAACGTCTTGATCGCGTCTGCGCTCCGCGCGTTCAGCCGCCGTCATGGGTCTACGCGCGGGGGTGTACTTT
>DASQEG010000273.1:0-2421 GCA_035633775.1 Bryobacteraceae bacterium | reverse complement strand
GCAGCCCAGGTCGTAGCCGTGCTCCATGACGTCGTGGAAGATACGTGGGTCACGCTCGACCTGCTGGCGAGGATGGGTTTCCCGCCTGCGGTGGTGTCAGGAGTTGATGCTATGAGTCGGCGCGGCGACGAGGATTACTTCAGCTACATCGAACGCTGCAGTCAGGATGAGCTTGGAGCGCTTGTGAAGCTTGCGGACCTCGAGGACAACAGCAGCCCGTTGCGCGACTTCCCGGGTCGCGGTCGGCTGACGGAGCGCTACGCCAAAGCGCGGGAGGTTGTGCTCCGCGCGCTTAACAAACGTCAGCGGCCGGGCGTATAGCCTTCCCAGCGCGCGATAACTGCCGTCGCCAGACAGTTGCCGGTTACGTTCACTGATGTGCGTGCCATATCCAGCACCGCATCAACCCCCAGCAGCACTGCGGCACCTTCCAGCGGCAGACCGAACGTCCCGAGCGTACCGGCCAGAATCACGAGCGCTGCCCTCGGAACGCCAGCGACGCCTTTGCTGGTCAGCATCAGCGTCAGCAGCATCAGCAACTGTTGTCCGATCGGCATCTCAATCCCGGCCGCCTGAGCCACGAACACTGAGGCAAGCGACAGGTAGAGTGTGGACCCGTCAAGGTTAAAGCTGTATCCCGTAGGCATGACAAAGCCGACGATGTGCTTCGGCACTCCGAACCGTTCCATATTCTCCAGCGCCCGTGGAAGTGCGGCCTCACTCGTCGATGTCGAGAAGGCAATCAGAAACGGTTCACGCACTGCAGCCAGAAAAGGCCTCAGTGGGATGCGCGAGATGACGATAACGGCGCCCAGCACTGCCACTACGAAGAAGATCTGGGCCGCGTACATAACTGCAATCAGCTTGCCCAACCCATACAGCACGCCGATCCCTTTGGTGGAAACAGTCACCGCCATCGCTGCTCCGACCCCGAGAGGCGCGAGATACATCACGTACTTTGTGTATCGGAACATCACTTCGGCCAGCGATTCGGCAAACCTGATCACCGGATCCGCCGCGGGTCCTATGCTCGCCGCGGCGGCGGCGAACAGGAAGCAGAAGACCACGATCTGCAGTACCTCGCCGCGTGCCATGGCGTCGATGATGCTGGCAGGGAAGGTGTGCTCAAGAATCGCTCCCACGCTAGTCTGTGCTTTGGGAATCTCAACGGCGGCTCCCGGTGCCAGACGCATCCCGTCACCCGGGCGGAAGATATTCACGGCAGCAAGCCCGACGAACAGTGCCAGCGTTGTGACTATCTCGAAATAGATGATCGCTTTCAGGCCGATGCGTCCCATCGCTTTGATGCTGCCTGTGCTTGCGATGCCTGCTACCAGCGTGCCGAACAGCAGGGGCGCGATGATCGACTTGATCAGCCGTAGAAAGATGTTGCTCACCGGAGCAAGCTGCGACGCGGCGCCCGGAGCAAGAAACCCAGCTGCGATACCCGCCGCCATGCCTATAAAGATCCAGGCAGTCAGCGAGAGATGTTTCACCGCTCGCCCCAGCTCAGCTTTTCACGGAGAACATCGAAGAACATCATCCTGGGCGGCCTGATAAGCGCCACGGCCTTCTCTGAGCGCCGGCACACCACGGTGTCATCACGGTCCAGCGGCTCACCTACCTGTCCATCGATCGTGAGATAGGCAGTGTCGTTTACAGCTCGGGACATGATCCGGATCTCCATGTCGTCGGGCACCAGCACAGGACGATACGTCAGCATGTGGGGACAGATCGGAGTAATGCAGAGCGCCGAGACACCCGGGAACACAATCGGTCCGCCTGCGGAGAGGGAGTAAGCAGTCGACCCGGTGGGAGTGGCAACGATCAGGCCGTCAGCGCGGTATTTCGCGACGAAGTGGCTCGCAACGTGGATCTCGACATCGATCATACGGGCGAGCGACGACTTCGTGATCACTACATCGTTCAGCGCTTCATATTCGGCCTGCCGGTGGGCCCCTCGCCACAGTTCGCAGTGCAGCATCCGGCGGTGCGCAATGCGATGTTCGCCCCGGAGCGCGCGTTCCAGCTCCGGGTAGAGTTCATCAACCGTGATCGCGGTCAGGAACCCGAGGCCTCCGAGATTCACGGCGAAGATCGGTATATCACGGCCCCCGACGGCGCGAGCGGCGGACAGCAGCGTTCCATCGCCACCGAGCACGAGCACCAACTCGCAGTCGTCCGGAGTATCTGTGCGTTCGAAGCCCTCCTCGGAGTTCAGGTACTCTGCTGTCGGCTTGTCAAACCGTACAGCGATCCGGTGGTCGGCGAGCCACTTGATCAACTCCGGGACGAGGGTCGTTGCTCGCGGCACCCCGGGCTTCGAAACGATAGCGACTCTACTGATGCGAGGCATGCAGCAGAAACTCCCGATTTCCTTCAGCACCCTCTATAGGGCTGTCCATCAGCTCAGCTGCGAAC
>DASQEG010000272.1:0-4340 GCA_035633775.1 Bryobacteraceae bacterium | reverse complement strand
ATTATGGCCGGCGACTTTGCGACGAACAAGCCTGAGTACAACGTCCGGGTGAACGTTCCGGTGGCGAAGAGGATCCTGGAAGCCTGGCCTACACCTACACTGATCAGCGGCTTCGAGATTGGTAAGGAACTGCTGTTCCCGGCCACCAGCATCGAGCGCGAGTTTGGTGCGACACCGTGGAATCCGGTCGTTGAAGCTTACAGGGCCTATGAAAAAATGCCCTACGATCGCCCTACGTGGGATCTCACATCCGTCCTCGTCGCAGTTCGGCCCGAAAGCAAATATTTTGACCTGTCTCCCGCAGGCTCGGTTCAGGTCGATGCGAAGGGAACCACGACCTTCACGCCTGGAAAGGGCGACCGAAGATACCTTATTCTTCAGCCAGACCGTCGGGATCGGGTACTGGAGGCTCTCGTCCTGCTGACGACGCAGCCCCCAATGGCAGCTACTTCAGCTTCGAGAAGTCGGTAGGATCCATAAACACGGAATCGACCTTGACGACGATCTTGCCCGCGGCTTCTGAAGCGTCCCGCGCCTTGACCCACTCGGGATCCTTGCGGAAGTTGTCGAACGACATCTTCGCTGCATCAACGCTCTCGTGCGCCAGAATGTACACCAGCGTGTTGGGCTTATCTTTCGGAACCCAGTAGCCGATGTTTGTCATTCCGTGACGTTCGAAAAGCTTTGTCGTGTGATTGCGGAACCGCGCCAGCAGCGCCTCCAGCTTTCCTTCGTGGGTCGTATAGGTGCGCATCTCGAAGACGCGATTTTCGGCGTTTGCAGTCATGACAAAAAGGGTTGCCGCAGCAACCAGGGTGCGGAGCATGAGTTATCCTTTGCAAGCCAGTATAGTGCGCCGAAGTCCCTCGCTGAACGTTTGCAGAGGTGTCAGCAGACTCAGCACAAGGAAGGGCCCGCCTTGGAAGTCGTAGAAGTATCCCGGCTGCGTAAGCACTCCGGAGTGGCCCAGCAGGTGCAACACCCAATCCTCTTCACTTCGCACGGGCGGTACGCGGACCGCCGCAGTCCATCCGCCCTGGACGTGAAGCGGCCGTAGGCCGGTGCCTTCGGTCATGCTCAGCAGGGTGCGATAGTTGGCACGAACTCTCTCGAGGACTTGCTGCTGCATCGGCCTGCGCACATCGAGCAACTGCGCGGCTGCGTGCTGCACCGGAGTGGAGACGGAAAGATACGTGTCAGCGATCAGGTCAAGCCGGCTGAGAGCCGCATCGCATTCCTCACGCGGGCCTTTCACCGCAATCCACCCCAGCTTCATCTGAGGAAGCGCGCAGACCTTCGATAATCCGCTTAGGACAAAAGTAAGCACGTCAGCGCGCCCGGCAACGGAAGGCACGAAGTCCGCAGACAGAGGCTGAAACGGGTAGTCGGCGAACACCTCGTCACAGATCAGCGCCATGTTCGTGGCGTGGCAGAGTCGGGCCATTGTCTCGTACTCGGAAAGCCCAAGAAAGGATCCGGTGGGATTGCCGGGATTTACAAATACGATGGCGCGTGTTCTTTCTGTCGGCAGCTGGCCGAGGCGGTCGGTATCGATGTACCAACCGTCGTAGTAGTGCATGGCATAAGAACGGACGTGCACTCCTTCAAGTCCGGCCAGACATTCAAAGAGCGGGTACGCAGGAGTCGGTACCAGAATCTCATCGCCTGCCTGGCAAAGCAGCTTAAATATCCACGAGTAGCCTTCGCTCGTGCTCGCCGTAAGCACCACCTCGTCGGAGGAAACTGCGTTTCGGTGATACTCAGATATCGCTTCGCGCGCTCGTTGCAACCCTCTTGAATCGGGCATGTAACGAAGTGTCTCGGCACTCGCCAGGGCATCGCGAATGACAATCTCGGGATAGCTGAAGCCCACTGCCGTTGGATTCGAGATGGTCAGGTCTGCTTCCGGATCGCCATGCGCCTGAATAGCACGCGACAGCGTGGTCGCAGGTGCATCCCAGGGAAGGCGGTTTGAAAACCTGAGGCCCATGTATTCACGTTAACGCGCAACCAGGGATGTAACTTGCCGCGTACAGCACACGCCTTACCCGACGTTCCAAAACCCTCCTGAGGAGAAGAGTAATGAAGAGACTAATCATGTCGCTTGTGCTCACCGCACTAGCCGTGGCAGCCGCTGATCCGAGCGGCAAATGGAGTTGGGAGATGCAGGGCCGCGATGGGGAAAAGCGGACCCAGACGATGACTCTGAAAGCCGAGGGCGAAAAGCTCACGGGCACGATGAGCGGGCGTGGAGGTGAGCGGGAGATTGCCGACGGGAAAGTGTCGGGTGACGATATTTCCTTCTCGATTACGATGCAGATGGGCGGCGAGAGCCGAAAGCTGCTCTACAACGGGAAAATCGCCGGAGATGAACTGAAGCTCACGATCAAATCCGAGGGTGGTGAGTTCAGCCGTGACTTTGTTGCTAAAAAAGCTTCGAATTAAGTAGTAAATCACCGGCACTGGCATGCCGGTGCTGCCCGCCCGCAGAATACACTTGACGCGGCATTGGCAATTCTTGCCCGAAAGGGATATGCTGGTACCGACGTAAATCGGAGCGTAAGCTCCATGCGCGGAGTTGGAAGCTTGGTGAGATCGCAGAGCACGCATAGCGATTCCCTCTCGGGCCTGATCCTACATCTGTTTGAACGCGTCAAGCTGCTGGCGCAGCACGTTCAGCCGGCTGATGCCCGCACCGAACAGGCGCTTGCTCTAGCCATAACCGCCCGCGATCCAGCTACGGGGCAACACGCGGAACGCGTTCAGGTGCTGGCCCTGATGATGGGACGCCTCGCGGGTCTCGGGCATGCCCAGTTGCGCGATCTTGCGACAGCGTCGCGCCTTCATGACGTGGGCAAGCTCGCCATTCCAGAATTAATCCTCGGAAAACCGGGCCAGCTGAATCAAACGGAGCTCGAGATCATGCGGACGCACGTAACCGCCGGTGTGGAGATACTCCGCAAGAGCGGCTTTCGTCCCGAGATAACCGACGTGGTTCGCGGACATCACGAGCGCTGGGATGGCGGAGGGTACCCTGACGGGCTTCGAGCCGATCAGATTCCCTTCCCCGCCAGGCTGCTGGCCGTCGCCGACTGCTTCGACGCGCTATGCAGCCACCGCCAGTACCGCCCTGCCATGTCGGGTGCAGAAGCGTTCTCGGTCATTCAGCAATCCTCCGGCAAAGCGTTCGACCCGGTGGCTGTAGCACTGCTGCGAAGCTGTTATCACCGGGTGAGACCGCAGCAGTCTCACCCGGCGTACGCACAGGGCCCATCTCCCGGAGCCGACGCAGCAATTTCTGAGGCGCACCTGCAGGCATTCGGGGCATGGGCAGCAGCGTTGTCGCAATCGGTTCCGCATGATCTCGCTGCATTGTGGACAAACGAAGGGGACCTTGTTCTCTGTCGGTGCGCGGTCGGCGCGGCGGCGGGCGACCTTCTGAACAAGACCATTCAGATGGGCGAAGGTATCTCGGGCTGGGTGGCCCGATCGAAACGCGAGCTCATCAACGCCGATGCTCGCCTCGAAGGCCGGACGGCACTGCTGGCAGGATTTCGTTCTGTCCTGGCACTTCCTATCGGTGAACTGGGAGTGATTAGCCTGTACAGCACGGGTGATCAGGTGTTTCGTCCAGAGCACGTAGAGGCGCTGCAGTCCTTGTGCTCTTCACTCCGGCAGTTCGCGGAACTTACCGAGCTAGACCTTTCCGACTCTGGCAGTCCCCGTGTTCCGTCGCCATCCTGACTGTCTGCAAAACTAGAACGCAAGTCACCGTACAATAAGGTCTATGTCTCTGCCGACTGACGAGTTTTACCGCATCTCCAAGCTCCCTCCTTATGTGTTCGCTGTCGTGAACGAGATGAAGGCAAAACTCCGGGCAGCACAGCAGGACGTTGTCGATCTGGGCATGGGCAATCCCGATGGAGCCACGCCACGCCCGATCGTTAACAAGGTTATTGAGGCCATCCGCAACCCGCGAAATCATCGCTACTCGATGTCGAAGGGTATCCCCAGGCTGCGGGAAGCCATGGTCGAGCGCTACCGCAGGAACTACGGCGTGGAGCTGGATCCCTCAACAGAAGCCATCGCCACAATTGGGGCCAAGGACGCGCTGGCGCACCTGCTGTTTGCGATCATCGGCCCTGGCGATTCCGTTGTTTCGCCCAATCCGGCCTACCCAATCCATCAATACGGTGTAGTCATGGCCGAGGGTCAGGCCTGTATGCTGCCGATGCCGGACGCAGCGACTTTTCTCAACGGCCTCGAGGACCTGTACCGAAGGGCGACCCGCAAACCGCGAGTTATTCTCATTTCCTTCCCGCACAACCCTACAACGCAGT
>DASQEG010000271.1:0-2372 GCA_035633775.1 Bryobacteraceae bacterium | reverse complement strand
CACAACTTGTGTCAGCCAGGCAATTTCGTGCTGACCTGTACTATCGGTTGAACGTTATCCCCATCTGCCTTCCTCCGCTGCGCGAGCGCTCTGAGGACATTCCCGCTCTGGTCGAGCACTTTGTAAGGAAGTTCTCCATCCGTAACAGAAAGTCAATCGACTTTGTTCCCCCCGAAGTGATGGAGTTCCTGAAGCATTACGACTGGCCCGGGAACATTCGTGAGTTGCAGAACTTTATCGAACGGGCGGTAGTCATGTCGACGGGACCGGTTTTGAGGCCGACGCTGACGGACCTGAAACAGATCACGAAGCAGCAGTCGCCAACTACTTCCCGTACGCTTGCTGCGGCCGAACGCGATCACATCCTTTCGGTCTTAGAGTCAACTGATTGGCTCATCGGGGGCAACGAGGGTGCTGCCGCTCGTCTCGGCTTGCCTCGAACAACCCTGATCTACAAGATGCGCAAGCTTGGGATTGAGACACGGCGGCTGCAGAGGCATTTCTCAATGCCGAAGCCATCGATGGTCTCTGGCGAAATGTCCGGAGCCTGTGCAGCGGCTGTTTGACATCTCAGCCAGCACTCCGGCGTAAGCTCCATGCTTGCCGTCGCCTCGGCGTACGGACGATCAAGTTAACTTAAGCAGGCCAATATGACACGTATAATCGCAAGGATCGCACCGGCTCTGTTGTTGGTGACGATTGCTTCCGGTACCCTCTCCGGCCAATTGCGTGATCAGACCCGGCTACGCGAGTATGCCGAGCGGACGACCCGGTCAGCACGGGAACTTGTGCTGACGAAAATCGACACCATTGAACAGACGGCCAGTTGCCGGCAGGTCTTCCAGGACGAACGGATCGACTTGGCCCGCCTGCGGCGAGCAGCCTATCGCACGCGCTTCTACAGCGTTGTAGGACCCGAGGGGAATCTAACCTTCAGCAAAGTTGTTGGAAGACCAGCCTCGCCCGACGACACACTGCGGGAGCTTGCTCGCGAGATTTCGGCAGACGCTTTCGTCCTCGGGTACCTTGAAGGACCACGGTACGTGCGGACGAGCCATGTCGTGCTTAGTCACGGGTACTTCGCACAGGAAGATGCTGAGCACAATCGGCAGCGTCTTACCACTCCGGAAGAGAAGCAGACGCTTCTGTTGCACGAACTCCTGCACATCGCTCTGGGGATTGACGATGACGATCTGAATCGCCGCGAGCTGTGCACCCTGCGTCTCATAACATTCTGTCCTCGGAAACCCGCGTCGACTACCATCGCGGGATATTAGTGAGACGCTGCTCTCTGCCGGCTTCTCGGTAGTCTTACACCTGAGCAATCCGCCGCGCTCAAGGCATAGGTGCGGTGGATGCAACGTGCAGCCGCTGACCAACCGCTCAAAGCCGTACTGCAAAATATCAACATGCCTGCCTGGCCTGATCGTCGGCTGCTCGATCTGCTCAGTCTCGAGATTCCGATCATTCAGGCGCCGATGGCTGGCTCCGATTCTGTCGAGCTGGCTAGTAGCGTGTCATCTGCCGGAGCGCTTGGCTCGCTGGCTTGTGCGCTGCTTTCTCCCGATGCCGTGCGGGAAGCTGTGCGCACGCTTCGCGACGGGATGGCGCGTCGAATCAACCTGAACTTCTTCTGCCACACGATGGAAGCACCCGATGCTGCCGCGAATGAACGGTGGAAGAGCTTCCTAAGACCGCATTACCAGCAGTGGGGCCTGGACATCCGCACCGTCGTGGAGGGCCGGCTCCGGATGCCTTTCGACGCGGAGATGTGCGCGGTCGTCGAGGAAATCAAGCCCGAGGCCGCAAGTTTTCACTTCGGCCTGCCGGTCAGCAACGTGGTTGACCGGCTCAAGCAGCGCGGGATCAGGATATTGTCGTCCGCAACGAGTGTAAGGGAAGCAAAATGGCTGGAGTCGCACGGCTGTGACGCGATCATCGCTCAGGGTCTTGAAGCCGGAGGACATCGCGGCATGTTTCTCGAGACCGATATCGCGACCCAAACCGGATTGTTTGCTCTGCTGCCTCAGGTGGTCAACGCAGTCTCGGTACCAGTAATTGCGGCAGGAGGCATTGCCGACGCGAGAGGTGTCGTTGCCGCAATCGCACTTGGCGCGTCAGGCGTACAGTTGGGCACCGCCTATCTGTTCTGCCCCGAGGCGAACGTATCTCCCCTCTACCGCCAGGCTCTCGGACAGACGCCGGAGAACGCGACTGCGTTGACGAATCTGTTCAGCGGCCGGCCTGCGAGAGCCATTCTGAACCGCTACGTCCGGCAATCGGGGCCGATGTCGGACGCACCACCGCCGTTTCCCTACGCAGCTAACCTGGTCACGCCCTTGCGTGCTGCATCCGAGAGCGCGGGATCGCTC
>DASQEG010000270.1:0-5189 GCA_035633775.1 Bryobacteraceae bacterium | reverse complement strand
TTCGGCGATCGCACCCTTGTGCTGCCGCGCGGGCAGCATGTGGTTACGATGCGGCCTTAACGAATCGCCGACCAGCTTGCGGGGCGCAGTAATGCGTTGCTGATGTTGGATACGATCTCGGCGTCACTTACACCCGGCTGGGCCAGCATCTTCTTCCACTCCGGATGGCTGACGAACGTCGCCCAGACCTTTTCACGATCGGCCATGTCCTCATATCCGACCAAATAGGCCAGATTCGGCATGTCCGGCCCCGCGATGGTCTCGCCGAAGAATACGTTGGTCATACCCACCTTGGCAAACAGCGCGTGCTCACCTTCGTCGAACATGCGGATCTTTCTTGCCAGGGTCTTCGCGTTGTTGGACTCGTAGGTACGCAGCTCGTACAGTCGTGTCTTGCCGCCGGGCAGCGCTTCAGGCACCTGAAGTGTAGGGAATCCTGGAAAGGACCGGAGCAGTTTCACTTCGGAACGCACAAACCCGAGTGGGCCGTTGAGGTAGTCCTCCCGCACTTTCGCCGAGTCGGTATCGGCGAGGGCCCTCGTGTTGGCTGCTTCCCAGGTTGCAAGATCCGGGTACTCGGCAACAAGCAGCGCAAACGGGCTGCCCTCAGCCACGACACTGCTGAATGCACCCACGACCGTAGCTCCCGACCGCTTCAGGGCCGGGCCCCACCCCTTTTCCAGAAAATCGCCAGTGCGTCGCACCATGGCATCGGGGTTGTTTCGCAACTGGAATCGGCGCAACTCGATGATGCGCGGTTTGCCTTCGGCGGCACTGGCCGTCAGGGACAAGGTCAAGCCTCCCGTGGTCGCGAGAAAGTCTCTGCGATTCATGTTGCACCCATTGTACAGATCGAGGATGCGGAATCAGGCGGCGGGAACTGCTCCGAACCGGCGTTCCCTTGAAGAAAATGTGCTCACTGCAGCAGCAAGGTCATCTTCCCCGAAGTCAGGCCACATCCGGTCTACGAACACGAACTCGGCATAGGCGCACTCCCAAAGCAGAAAGTCGCTGAGGCGTTGCTCGCTCGCTGTGCGAATCAACAAATCGACGTCGGGGGCCGGGAGCCGCGACGCGAGGGCCTCGCGCGTGACCTCGCCGTCCCGGGCAGATGCACGCGCCGCCGCGACAATTGCCTCGCGTGAAGAGTAGTCAAGCGCCAGACGCAGGTGAAGCCTTGTGCCTGCGGCGGTGTCGCGTTCGGCGATCGCGATGAGGCGCTGGACGTCGGCAGGCAGCCGGTCTCGACGGCCGATCGCTGTGAGTCGCACACCGTTGTAGCGGCACCGGTCCACTTCGTTGCGGAGGAACACGGTAAGGAGGCGCATCAGCGCCGAGACCTCCGCCTCAGGACGTTTCCAGTTGTCGCTGGAGAAGGCGTATAACGTCAGGTCCGTAATGCCCAGCGCGGGCGCCGCCTCTACGACCCGGCGGACAGCTTCCGCGCCCTGCCGATGTCCCTCCACTCTGGGCAGGCCCCGAGCCTTCGCCCACCGGCCGTTTCCGTCCATGATGATCGCCACGTGCAAAGGACTTTGCATTACAAAGTAAGTTTGCACCAGAAGAACCGGACTCTGCAAGCATTTTCTATTTCCGGCGTGTTGCGTGGATCAAAGCTTCCATGTGAGCAAGGTACTTGTCGAGTGCCTTGCGCCCCGCCACGGTGAGCCGGTATTCGGTGCGTGGGACACGGTCTTCGAAGGTCTTATTGCAGGAGACATATCCTGCGTCTTCAAGTTTGCGAGCATGAATGCTGACGTTGCCGTCGGTCGAGTTGAGAAGCTTCTTCAACTCGACAAAGCTGAGCTTCTCGTTCACGGCGAGGGCGCTGATAATGCCAAGCCTCATGCGTTCATGAATCAGCTGGTCGGGCTGGTCCTGGGTCGTCCTTCGCACCGGGCGGGCGGGAGCATCCTCGGGCGGGATACGAGCTGCACCTGACTTAGCCACCGTGCCTCCGGCAGATAAGGAATCCGCAGAACAGGTGAAGTCCACCGAATCCGGTAGCAAGAAGCGCATCGGACCAGGTCGGAGGAGCGACAGCAGCCACCCCGCCAAGCACGAGGAATCCCGCTCCCATCGCGGGCACAATCCCCACCGAGTAGGTTCCGGCGCCGATCACCGCGACCCCGTAAAGGCAGAGCCAGAGTGCCGGCAGCAGGGTGGTCGCATCACGCCCGGCGAGAGCCACAGTAAGCACTGCACCGGCGACCATGGCGGGTGTAAAACTCAGGATGAATTTGCGGCCGGGAGCGGAAGAGAGTGAAGCGCCCGTTCGGGCTGCCTTTCGCTGCATGGCCACCAGCAGGATGACGAATGCGACCGCTGCCTCGACCAGCCAGACACCGATCCAGGCCTGCGGAGTCACAGCGCGGGATGAGGCTGCAGCGGCTGCGAGTGCGGTTAAGCCCACAAGCATGCCCCCACGGCCGGGCACCGCCGTGAATGCAGACGCCCGTTCCATTGTTTCGCGGATGTAGCGCAGGTTTTCCGCTGCATGGGCCTGCATCTCGGCAACTGCCATGTGCTCATGGTAACTGGAACTGCGGCGGTGCGCGCGATAAAGTCGTTAAGACCCTCATGCCGCACACTGGTCCCGCTCCCGACTGGAACCGCATCGCCGCCAGTCCCGCTTTCCGCCGCCTCGTCACTGCAAAAGTGCGTTTCATCGTACCGGCAACGCTGTTTTTTCTGGTGTACTTCTTCGCCTTGCCGGTGCTGGTCGGCTATTTTCCGGACTTCATGAAGACTCGGGTCTTTGGCCCGGTGAATCTGGCGTATCTTTTCGCTCTGTCGCAGTTTGCGATGGCTTGGATCCTGGCAGCGGTGTACACGCGAGCAGCCGTACGTTTTGATCGCGAGGCGCGCCAGATCCGGGAGAGCAACGGCGAATGACACTGCTTATCTTTCTCACATTCATCGCCCTGACGCTTGCAATTACGGCGTGGGCTGCCAGACGCAGCTCAGGCGCGGATTCCTATTTCGCTGCGGGGAGGCGCATCACAGGCTGGCAGAACGGACTCGCTGTAGCGGGCGATTACATGAGCGCTGCATCGTTTCTTGGCATTGCAGGCCTGATCGCCTTCAACGGTTATGACGGGTTCATGTACTCGGTAGGGTGGCTGGTGGCTTATCTGACTGTCCTGCTGATCGTGGCTGAGCCGCTGCGAAACGCGGGCAAGTACACTATGGCGGACATTCTCGCGTATCGCCTCAGCCCGCGCCCTGTGCGTGCGCTCGCAGCGCTGAGCACCCTGACCGTCAGCACGTTCTACATGATTACCCAGATGGTCGGGGCTGGAGCGCTGGTCAGTCTGCTCCTCGGAGACACAGGCATCGGATTCACCGGCGCGGTGGCCGGCGTGGGACTGCTCATGATCGTGTATGTAGTCTTCGGCGGCATGCTGGCAACCACGTGGGTGCAGATCATCAAAGCCGTCCTGCTGATGGCGGGAACGCTGCTGCTCAGCATCCTGGTTCTGGCGCACTTCGGCTACAGCTTCGAGGCGTTTTTCAACGCCGTCGCTTCGGTGCAGTCGACGGAGAATGGCGTTCCGGGAGTGACGCGGAACTTTCTCGAGCCGGGGCTCCGGTATAAGCCGCCCTATGGGCCCCTGGACCTCATTTCGCTTGGACTCGCACTGATCCTCGGGACCGCCGGCCTGCCGCACATTCTTATTCGGTTCTACACGGTTCCTGACGCGAAAACAGCCCGTGTGTCGGTGGTTTGGGCCATGGCTATCATTGGCACGTTTTACATCATGACCACCTTTCTCGGTTTCGGGGCGGCGACGATCGTTGGGCCGGACTACATTCGCTCCCACGGAGGCGTGAACATGAGCGCTCCGCTGCTGGCACAATTTCTGGGCGGTGACGTGTTCCTGGCCTTCATCTCCGCGGTGGCCTTTGCGACGATTCTGGCCGTGGTCGCGGGCCTCACAATCAGCGCTTCTACGTCATTTGCACACGACTTTTGGACGGCCGTCGTGCACAACGGAGTGGAGCGTTCTCCGGGCGAAGAGGTGCGTGTTGCTCGACTGACCGCTTTTGCGGTGGGTCTGGTCGCGATTGCAATCGCAATTTTCCTCGGGCCGGGAGCGAACGTCGCTTTCCTCGTCGGTCTTGCTTTTGCGGTGGCTGCGTCTGCAAACCTTCCGGCCGTTGTGTTGTCACTCTTCTGGAAACGGTTCAACACTGTAGGCGCGGTCAGCGCGCTCGCCGCAGGCCTTGTAGTCTCGATCGGCCTGATTATGATAGGGCCTGCCGTGCGCGGGCGGGACGCGTGGTTTCCTCTCGAGAACCCGGGGATTATCAGTATTCCGGCCGGGTTTCTTGCCGCGTGGCTGGGCACTATCCTGAGCCGTGACAGGTCCTCAGCCGAGCGCTATCCGGAGCTTCTGGTCAGGGCAAACACCGGCCTGGGCGCGGAGAAGCCCACCATTCATTGATTCAGGCCTGAGGTACGATTCGCGCCTCGAGCAGATCAATATCCTCCTCGATGCGCCTCATCGCTTCATCACCGATGCGACGTTCCCGGCGGAGGCGCAGGACGGCATCGCGTTCGACGCGAGCCAGCTCCCACCAGATGCGCTGTTCTGTGATGGTGTTGAAATCCTCCGGCGAGCCCTTCTGCTCGGGCGACATCGTTCCGTCGTACTCGGCCCGGAGTGCGGTCAACCGGTCATTAAAATAGCCTCGAACACGTGTCATCACATCTGCGTGCGCAGGATCCTCGCGCTCCAGCTCACTCAGCCGCGCGAGCGCCTGCTCGGCTGCATGAATGCGGGCCGTGAGGTGTTCTTCATTCACCGACCGGTCGCAGGGGAGATTCAGCCACCGGATGATAGGCCGCAGCATCAGTCCCTGCCCGCCGAGCGTGGCCAGAATGACGATGAATGTAAGGAAGAGGATGAGGTCCCGATGAGGAAAGGGACTGCCGTTTACGGAAGCCGGTAATGCCTGAGCGGCGGCGAGCGAAACGACACCGCGCAGTCCGGTGAATGCCACCACGAAAACGGCTCCCATGTTGGGCAGACCCTCACGTTCACGTATCTTCCGCGACAGCATCCGTGGTGTGTACGTATTTGGAAACACCCAAGCAATTCGGACGAGGATGACCGCGGCGGCAATGGCAGCGCTCCAGTAGGCAAGGTCGGCGGCCGGATAAACGCGAAGCGTCTGCACTACAT
>DASQEG010000269.1:0-8678 GCA_035633775.1 Bryobacteraceae bacterium | reverse complement strand
CGGCTCCCCAGAACCACTCCTAAAGGAAATCGGCGGATCTAAAGGGGACAGTGGTGGTGGCGTGTTCATGCTGCACGGAGGAAAGTGGCAGTTGATAGGGATTGTTTCGGGGGCGCTCAATCGGCACATCCGATACGGGTCAATGGCGGCTCTAGCGCGAGTCTCTTCAGCAAATGCGTGGATCGACGCAGTCATCGGGAAAGACCTCGAGTGACGAAGCGGAGGTTTGTCAGCCTGACTGGCCACGCCACCATCTCTGTGCGCGTCAGCAGCATCCGGCCGTGGCGTATGAAGGCCCATGTCTTACTCCTGCCGCAGAGCCACCATCGGATCAATTCGGGACGCTCGCCTTGCCGGAGCGTAGCCAGCGATAATCGCGGCGCTTAGGAGGACGACGCTGGCCAACGCCAGTGTTGCTGGATCGTTGGGCTCGGTCTCGAACAGAAGCGATTTAACTACGTGGGACGCGACCAGCGCGGCAGGCACGCTGATCGCGAGTCCCACCGCCGCCAGTACTAACACGCGGCGGAGAACCATCCATACGACTGTGCCGCGTTGCGCGCCGAGCGCCATACGGATTCCAATCTCGCCCACCTGCCGCGTGACGTTGTACGACATCGTTCCGTAGAGCCCCACACACGCCATGAGAAGAGCGAGAACCGCGAACACCGTGCATAGTTTCGCGAACGTGATTTCTCTGCTGATCGTCCGATCGATCTCCGCAGCTTGTGTAACGACGTTCGTGACAGGTATGCGTGAATCTGCCTCCCGCACGATCTCGTGCACACTCCTGACATAGCTCAGCGGGTCACCTGCAGTGCGTAGCGCGAAGGTCACGAGGTCGGGAGAAATTTGGCTCGCCGCAACGAACACAGTCAGTGAACTCTCCTCGTTTTTCAGACCACCGTAGCGCAGGTTGGCCGACACGCCGACGATTTCAAACTCGCGCTTGTCGTCCGAAAACGTGATGCGCCGGCCGACCGGATTCTCGTTCTCGAAGTAGGTCCGCGCCAGACGCTCGCTTATCACGGCGACGGGAGTGGAACGAGGTTGGTCGCGGTCGTCAATCTCACGCCCAACCAGGACGGGAATCTGCATCGTCGTGAGGAAGCGCGGTCCGGCGACCATGACGCGTGCGCCTCCGACAGTGACAGCACCGATCTTCATTGTCCCCCTGATTGTCCGCCCGGCATGGCCGGCTTTGATGATCGAGGAGTGCGAAAGGGACGCGCTGCTCACTCCGGGGATCGATTCGAAGCGCCTGCGCAGGTCCGCGTAAAAGGTGGCGATCTCCGGGTCGCTATGCCCAGCCTGGCGCGCATTCAAAGAGAACAGCAGGATGTTCTCGCGGGCATAACCCAGCTGGACGGAGTGCAGATTGTTAAGTGTCCGGACAAACAGACCCGCGGCGACCAGGATCACAAACGACATCGCTATTTGCGCGACGACCAGAACGTGCTGTGAGCGCCGGCGCGGTCCACCCCCGCGGCCGTTCTTGAGCGTGGGCATGACGTCCGGACGCGTCGACTGCATCGCTGGAGCGAGTCCAAATAAGAGACCGCAAACCACGGAGAGCGCCGCCGTCGCGCCCAGCACGGTCCAATTCAGTTCCGCGCGCAGCGTAAAGTTCTCCCGCCCGCTGGCGAACAGAAACGTCAGAGATCGCACGCCCCAGATCGCAAACACGACGCCTAGTGCTCCGCCGAGCGACGCGAGCATCACACTCTCAGTAAGTAACTGCCGTACGAGGCGAAAACGTCCCGCTCCCACGCTGAGCCGAACCGCCATTTCGCGACGTCGCGCGGCGGCCCTGGCCAGCAGCAGATTGGCAATGTTCGCGCACGTGATTGCCAGGATCAACCCCACCATGGCGAAGAGCACGTACAAAGGCTTGGAATACTGGCGGCGCAAGCTACCCAGACCCGCGGCGCCGGGATTCAGAATCAGCGCGGGCAGTTTCGCCCGCTCACCATCAGTCTTCGCGGTGGTTTCAACCCACTGATGGAAACGAGGTGCCAGCACTGCCTGCGCCTGTGCCATGCTCACGCCGGGACGCAGACGGCCCATAATTTCGATCCAGTAGAAATTTCCGTCGCTATACATGCGAGCCGATTCGGCACCGTCCACGAGCACATTCGTGTGCAACGGAAGATAGAGGTCCGGGGCCGCCGCAGGGTCGACTCCGAAGAATTCCGGCGGCGCAACACCGATGACCGTAAAAGGGATGTTGTCTACGAGGATCGGTTGTCCAATCGCATTCGCCGGTCCGCCAAAGCGATTCTGGCTTGTGGCAAAGCTAATAACGGCAACCGGAGCTGCGCCTGGACGGTCGTCTTCGGAACCGATCAGACGTCCGGCGGCCGGCGACACTGCGAGCCCACGAAAATATTCGCCGGTTACGTACTCCGAGGTGGCGCTCGTAGCCTGGCCGCGAACCGCCAGGTTACGCTTCTGCCCATCGAAGTACCCGAAGAGCGTAGCAAAGACGGTGTTCTCCTCGCGAAGAATCTCGAACGCGGCGTAGGGGAACATCCCGCTCACCAGGACGCCTTTGTCGCCCGGCCAGAGAACACCTTGTACACCGTGCACGACGTGGACCCAATCCTTGCTGGGGCCTTGGGGCGGCCGACTATGCCAGTTTAAAACCACCAGCGACTCGGGATCGTCAACAGGAAGCGAGCGCAACAGAATCGACTCCATCAAGCTGAAGATCGCGGTATTTGCTCCGATGCCGAGCGCCAGCGACAAGATGGCCAGGGCGCTGAATGCCTTGTTGACGGCCATGGTGCGACAGGCATAGCGAACATCCTGGCCAAGTTCCGACCAGAATCGTGTAATCCAAATCTCGCGTGACTCTTCCTGCTTCAGTCCGAAGTTGCCAAATCGGCGGCGCGCTTCATCCCGGGCGCGATCCGCCGTCATGCCGTCTGCTTGCAATTCCGCGGCTTTTTCCGCAAGGTGGAGTTCCATCTCCTCGCGCAGGGCCTCGCCGCGCCTGGCGCTCTCCATCCAATACCTCAGCCGTCGCAGCAACATGTCCGTCACTCCGCTCCCATCACACGGGCGATCGCCAGCGTGAGTTTCGCGTATTTCCGAGTTTCAACCGCCAGCTGTTTACGGCCTGCCGCGGTGATCTTGTAGATCCTCGCCCGCCGATTGTTCGAGGTCACGCCCCATGCACCCTCAATCCAGCCGTTTAGCTCCAGCCGCTGGAGAGCGGGGTACAGCGAACCCTCCTCGACGAGGAGTTCGTCGTCCGACGATGGTTGAATGAACTGGACGATGCCGTATCCATGGAGGTCACGCCGCGAGAGCGTCCGCAGAATTAACATGTCCAGCGAACCGGGCAATGAATCGTTCTTTTGCGCCTTGCGCCCCATACCAAGAATTCTTAGCTTACGGGAGGAGATTAGGCAAGTCAAGTTCAGATTCGAGAGGCATCCTCGTGAGCGAGATTGCTCCGGGATGACACTCGCCATCCGGAAGTCGGGCCTGATCGGGTCAAGTCGACACGAAGGCCGGGCCGTTAGGCGAAAGTAACCTACGCAGGAAACAGCACGCCGCGGCCGAGCAGCCAGTGAGGATCAAGGCGGCGCTTCACAGCCCTCATCCCTTCCAGTTGCTCGGCGTTCCATTGCAGCGATAACAGGTGAGCTTTCCGCCGGCCGAGCCCGTGCTCCGCCGCAACAGTACCGCCGAGCGACACAGCATGCTGGGCCATTTGCACGATTAGCTCACGTGCGCGTTGCGCGTCCTGCGGGTTCGCCGGCAGGAGATTCACGTGCACGTGCGCGTCTCCAATGTGCCCAAAGATCACGTATGGCCAACCGACAAGTGCCTGCCGATAGTAGGAGAGCATCGCCCTGTTCTGATCCAGCGGGACAGCGAAGTCCGTTCCTGCCTTCGTGAGCCCGCGCTGGCGAACAACTTCGTTGACGGCCTCAGGCAGGGCGTGCCGGAACACCCGGAAGCGCTCCCGGTCGGCAGCTTCGGTCCCAAACCAGGACGCCTCGGCCAGTGCTCCGGAGTGCTCAAGACGCTCCACCCAGCTGTCGAGATCGCCTTCGCCCCCGAGCTCGTCTTCAATCAGCAGGCACGCCTGGGCGGCTGCCGGAATCGCGTCAAAGCGCGGGCGAAGCATGTCCAGCGAGCCCGCATCCATGTACTCCAACATGCGCAGACCAGGGAGCAGGCGCCAGGCGTCAACGGCATTCATCGCAAAGTCATCCGACGTGAAGAACACCACTCCGGAGAGCAACTCGCCAGGAAGCGGCAGCAGACGCAGCCTTGCTTCGGTCACAACGCCGAGGACACCTTCGGAGCCGATGAACAAGTCCACGAATTCCATGCCTTGCTTCAGTGGCATTCCGGCGGAAAACTTGGTGGTTCGTGGGAGCGGCAGGTCAGGAACGGCAAAGGGCACAGGGCGCCCTCGCTCGATCCACTCAACCGAGCCGTCCATGAAGGCCACACGCAAGGCCTCGACATGGCGCCGGGTGTCGCCGTAGCGAAAGCTCCGTGAGCCACTCGCGTTGGTCGCGATCGACCCGCCAACGCTGGCCGTGTACTCGGTGGGGTCCGGCGCGTAGAACTGCCCGGTGGGCAACGCTGCCGCCTGCAGGTCCTTTAAAGAAATTCCCGCTCCGGCCGTTGCCCGCGAGGGCTCAACCGAGAGACGGCGCATTCGGCTGAGCGATACGAGCCATCCGCCTTCGGGGACACAACCGGCTGCGACACCGGTCTGCGCGCCGGCGGCGGTAACCGGAATGCGCTTGGCGGAGGCTTCGGCGAGGATGGACGCAAGCTCGGTTTCATCTGCCGGATGAAAGATGGCGTCGGCGTACCCGCGTGCTCCCGAAGCGTCCTCAACGGCGATCACGCGCATCAGACCTCGAGGATTACCGGCATGATGAGCGGACGGCGTTGCGTGTGTTTGTTCAGGAACCGCCTCAGATCGGCCCGGATCTTCTCCTGCATCACACCCCAGTCCGTACGCTCCTCGGCACTGGAGGTCTCAAGAGTTCGTGCGACTACTTGCCGGGCTTCCTGGATTACGGCGCTGTCGTCCATGGATACGAACCCTCGTGAGACGATCTCCGGCAGAGTCTCACTCCGGCCGCTGTGCTTGCTGATGGCAATGATCGGCAGCACGAACCCGTCTTCAGAAAGGTGGCGGCGGTCGCGAATCACCATATCTTCCACTACATCATCCAGGCTGCCGGAATCGATACACACCCGGCCGACGTTGATCTTGGGACCGAGGCGTGCACCCATCTTGTCGAACTCCACAGTGTCGCCGGTCTCAAGGATGAAGCTCTGCTCCAGCCCGACGGTTCGAAGATGCTCTGCAAGGCGGGCATGCTTTGCCAGCTGTCTGTACTCACCGTGAATCGGAATGAAGTAGCGCGGCCGAACAAGATTGAGTACGAGTTTCAGCTCTTCGGCGCTGCCGTGTCCTGAGACGTGAACGGGCGGATTCATGCTGCCATAGATGACTTCTGCTCCGCGCTTGGAGAAGTGGTTCATCATCCTGCCGATGCCCTTCTCATTTCCGGGAATCACTCGCGCACTTAAAACGACCGTGTCGCCTTTCTGGACGGACAGGTGCTTGTGGTTGTCTACAGCGATTCGCGAGAGGGCCGACATCGGTTCCCCCTGCGTTCCGGACGCGACGATGCACAGCTTTTCCGGCGGAGCGGCCATGATGTCCTGCGGCCGCAGGAGTATGCCATCCGGAATGTCGAGCAGCCCGAGATTATGCGCGATCTCGGTCACATTCAGCATGCTCCGGCCGAGGAACGCCACCTTTCTCCCGTTCTCGAACGACAGATCGAGGATCGTCTGCAGGCGGTGAATCGAGGAGCTGAAGCAGGAAACGACAAGGCGCTTTTCAGCGCGATTGAAAATCTCCTCAAGGCGTGGCCGGACAGCCCGTTCGCTCTCGGTGTATCCGGGACGATCAACGTTGGTCGAATCGGAAAGCAGCAACAGGACACCACGCCGGCCATAGTCGGCGAGCGTGTGCAGATCGAACAGCTCGTTATCGGTCGGTGTCGGATCGACCTTGAAGTCGCCCGTGTGAATCACTACGCCGAGGGGAGTTGTGATCGCGAGTGCGACCGCGCTGACGATTGAATGCGTGACATGGATGAATTCGACCTTAAATGGCCCGATTTCGATCTTCTGGCCGGGTTTGACACGGTTCAATTTGGCTTCACGAAGCAGTTCGTGTTCTTCCAGCCGCCGCTCGACGAGAGCGAGCGTGAACGCAGTCCCGTAGACCGGGATGTTTAACTGCGACAGGAGAAAGGGTATGCCGCCGATGTGGTCTTCGTGGCCGTGCGTCAGCAGCAGGGCCTTGACCATGTCGCGGTTTTCCTCAAGGTAGCTGAAGTCAGGCGTGACAATGTCGACGCCCAGCAGTTCGGCTTCGGGAAACATCATGCCCGCATCGATGACGACGATTGAATCGTCGTACCGAAGGGCCATGCAGTTCATACCGAATTCGCCGAGGCCACCCAGCGGAACAACCTGTAATCTGCGATCGGACATAAATGGAGTGAGATCCAAGCGTAGCAAATCGGTCTGTAATTCCGTCTACAGCGTGAGTTGCTGCTGAACCGCCTCATGATTGTTGCCGCGCACCCCGATGACGAGACTATCGGGGCCAGCACACTGCTAAGAGCCGCGGTGTCGCTGATCCATGTCACAGATGGCGCACCCCGGAACATGGCCGACGCCCAGCGCTGCGGCTTTACCTGCCGTGACGAGTATTCGCGGGCGCGACGCGGTGAGTTGGAGGAAGCCATTGCAGTCTGCGGGTCCAGCCCCGAGATGACGTGGCTGGACATACCTGATCAGGAAGCAAGCTATAACATTCCCAGCATCGCCGACCGGCTTAGCCGGGCCATCCGCGAGGTACGCCCCGCCGTGGTCCTGACCCATCCTTACGAAGGGGGCCATCCGGATCACGACGCGTGTGCGGCCGCCGTACGGCTCGCATGCGGATCCGCGGTTCCCGTGTGGGAGTTCGCGTGTTATCACAACCGTGGCGGATCGATCTGTACGAACGAGTTTCTGCCGGGCACGGACCAGGGCCAAACTGTGGAACTGAAAGGCCTTGAGAAGCTGCAGAAGATGCGTATGCTTGAGTGTTTCCGCACTCAGCGGGAGACGCTCAGCTCCTTCGGCACCACTTGCGAACGATTTCGCCCGGCACCCGACTACGACTTCGCGGCACCGCCTCATCCCGGAAAGCTTTACTATGAGCAGTTCGACTGGGGAATGAGGGGCGAACGGTTCCGCAGCATCGCAGCGGAGGTGCTTGCCGTTTGCTGACGCTTCTGAGCGTCGCTTACCCATTTGCCTCGGTTTCCGCTTCCACTGCAGGTGGCGCTGAACAGGTGCTGCTGCAGCTGGACGCCACGCTCGCTGCAGCGGGCCACCGCTCGCTCGTCATTGCCCGTGAAGACTCCGCGATCTCAGGCACGCTGATTCCTGTACCGGTGATCCCGGGGGTCATCGACAATCATGCACGGGCGCAAACTTATGCGGCTGTAAAGGATTGCATCAGAGATGCGCTGGCCCGGCATGAGGTTGACCTCATACATTTTCACGGGGTCGATTTCAACGAGTACATATACGACACTGCGGTGCCCATGCTCGGCACCCTGCACCTGCCTCCTGAGTGGTATCCAGCCGCAGTGTTCAGCGACACTCGCTTGACCCTCCACTGCGTGTCCCGCTCGCAGCATGAGCGCTGCCCGCCCGCGCGCGATCTCCTGCCTCCCATTCCGAACGGCGTGGATCTCGAGCAGTACCGGCCTTCGAGGCGCAAGCGCAGCTACGTGGTCGCACTCGGCCGTATTTGTCCGGAAAAAGGCACGCACCTGGCCATCGATGCGGCCCGCGCTGCAGGGTTGCCGATCGTGATTGCAGGGGAGGCCTTTAACTACGACGCGCACCTGACGTACCACCATCAGGAGGTTGTTCCGCGAAAGCCGAAGCTGGTCGGCTCCGTCGGGGGTAGCCGCAAGCGGCGACTCATTGCGGGGGCGCGAGCAGTTCTGATTCCCTCCACGGTTCCCGAAACGAGCTCCCTCGTGGCGATGGAGGCAGCCGCCTGCGGAACGCCTGTCGTTGCATTCACGTCGGGCGCGCTCCCGGAAGTGGTCGTGGAAGGGCGGACCGGACTGCTTGCGAGCGATTCGGACAGCATGGCAAGAGCTCTGAAAAACATAGATGAGGTCCGTCCGGAGGATTGCCGCAGGCATGCAGAAGAGCGCTTCGATTCACGCCAGACATCTGCTGCATACCTAAGTCTTTATGCCCGGCTGGCATCGGAGCACGACGACCTGTTTGGCCGATGCGCGGATGCACCACCTTTCTTACACCCGGCATGGCAGCGGCCCTGGTGGGAGATCTTCGGAAATGGGGCGCTGAGAGTCCTGCGGGTTCGGAGACAGGGCACGCTGGTGGCGCTTGCCACGTGCTTCGAATATGAGGGACGTCTCGTCTTCACCGGCAACGGCATCTCGGACCGGCTCGATCTGCTTGCGGCGGATGACGACGCCGCGTCTGAGTTGGTGGAGCAGATGCGTGCTTATCGGCTGGACCTGCAGGACATACCAGAACACTCGCCGCTGCTGAGAGCCTTCGACTATTCGCCGTGCTCAGTG
>DASQEG010000268.1:0-3336 GCA_035633775.1 Bryobacteraceae bacterium | reverse complement strand
AGAAGAGTCACGCCTGTGTCGATGCCGACAATGTCGGTGTCGTACCACTGGGTCATCGGATTGAAGGCATTCACAAAGCCGTAGCGGCTCCAGACTTTCGATCCATAGTGACTCCGCATATGGCGCAGCACTCGCAACGTTTCACGCGGCAGAAACGGAAGCGACCCGCCAGGTGCGCTTGGCACCACAGTTCCGTCGAGAGGTCCCATTTCCGGCGGACCGCCCCAGGCAACGTAGCCGTGCTTCGAGTCAGAGGCTGTTATTCCCCACAGGTCATCACTGAAATGCGGGTACCTGCTCTTCAGCTCCAGGCAGAATCGGCGGTGGACTTCGGTCGCAGTCACTGAATTTTGGAAGTAGTTCGCGTACTTGTCTCGCTTACGCCGAAAGTCGAACCAGGATTGAGAATACTGGTGCACGAATAAAGGAGCGTAAGAACCGATGTACCGCAATCCGCCGTACTCAAACGTAATGCGTTTCCATGCATGCCACGTCTCGACCGGCAATCGATGCGTCAGCGAACCGATGCCGAGCAGGTACATCATCATCAACTCGCTGTAAAAGTCCCAACGATATGGCATAAATCCAAGTTCCGGCTTCCAGCCGTGTGGCAGCAACGTGGTATCGGCCGAGAGCCACGTCCAGTTCACCCGGTTGAAGATTTGTGTCGCAAGGCGCGTGATCTCACGATACCGAAAGTGCGTCCTGCATGTGAGTACGCCGCACAGCAGGATAGCGGTGTCGATGGAGGAGATCTCAGCGTCCCAAATTCGTTCTCCCGTGCGGATGTCGGCCCAGTGATAGTAAAAGCCACGGTGCGTCGGCATTTCCGTGAGCAGAAAGCGGAGAGTTGCAATTACGCGGTTTCGCGCCTCAACGTGCGGGATGTACCCACGCTCACTTCCGATGCAGAGCGCTGTCAACCCAAAACCTGTGGCTGCGATACTCGCGACAACGGTACTGTCCTGCTGGACGCGGACATTGCAACGATCCTTGATGAGCCCTGTTTGCGGGTTCACCTGCTCCCAGAAGTAAAGGAATGTCGCCCGTTGCAGCTCATCCAGAAAGGTATCGTCCTCCGGTGTAATTGGCGCCGGATTCTGCGCTGCTGCATGGCCTCCGGCCGCCATGGATGCAATGCCTGCGATTGCGTGACGTCGCGTGTAAGACCGCCTTGCCAGTTCAGATGCCACTTATCAAAATGTAGGACACGGAATTCGTGCAGCTCCACGCGCCGCCGTATGATGTGGAATGATGAGCAAACCACCGCGCTCCGCTGCTCTGATTATCGCGGGTGTCCTCGTGGTGCTGTTCGTTGTGGTCTGGCGTATCCGCAGCAAGGTTCAATACATCTCGGTCATTACCGGCGCCGTCATAGCGCAGCATGCCAATCCTCACCTGCAGAGACCAGTTGCCAGCGCGGCGGTAATGTTGCAATCTGGAACTCTTGCCTGGAAGACAGAATCCGGACCTTCCGGGCTGTTCCGTGTCCGACTGGACCCAGCAGTCGCATGGGGTGAGCCGATCCAGTTGCGGGTCTCCCATGCCGACTACCAACCTTTTTCAGTCATGACTTCTGCCGGCGAGCAGATTCATGTTGTTCGACTCACCGCCAGTCGCGTGAATATGAGTATCCCGGCTGCCAGCTACACCACACTTTCCAACATCCGCGTGCGGTACGCGACGCGGAGCAGAACAACCAGTACGGTAGGTGCGGCAGTTGAAACCTTCCAGATCGCAAATGCGGCCAATGTCCCGTGTGAACGCCGGGCGCCCTGCTCACCAGATGGAAAATGGAAAGCCACGGTGGGTTCCCTGACACTACAGGCCGGAGAACAAAAGCATTTCCGAAATGTGCGTGCCTCCTGTATTGCCGGTCCTTGTCCATTTACGTCTGTAGAGTCGGACACCTTCTCGCGCGGTGGACCTGCGATCACCGTTTCCATTCGCAACTGGTCGGATCCCGTCACCTACCTCGTGGAAGCCGAGGTGGCGCAAACAATGGACAGCGACATGATTCGGTACACATACCCGGTGGCCTTCGGCACGACTATGAACTTCACGCTGCCTGCCGACGCGAGTGGCCCAAGCATTGAGGCCGAAGTGGATGGAATGCAAATCGTTTATCCGCTCGGCCCGGAACTTCGCCTTTCCTGGGCAACGTGCCGATTCGAAGCGGGAGCGGACGCAACAAAACAGTATCGCTGTGAGCTGAAGCCTCGATATCGTTTCGGTTGATATGTTCCGTTAGCACCGTGCCAGGCAGTGTCAAACTTGAGCGGTTAGGGACGTTGTGACCGGAAGGTTGGAGTTTTAGGCAAGCGGCGCAGGCGCGGTCACTGCCCGCCAGGCAGCGAATGCGTGCGCGTGACTGGAGCATTTGGGTCGGCGCACTTGCCGTCCCCGTAGGCGGGTCGCGATGCGGGAGTTCGGCTCGATTGTTCGCGTGTCACGCACGGCGTGAGTCACGTGGCCGAAGGTGATCGCGATGCGGCTGGACGGCCAAGACGCCGCAACGAACAAGTATCGAGAGAACGAAGGCGAAAGCCGCATACGCTGTTCCGCATCCGGGAAGGACACCGGCAGGCCACATCGCCGGGAAACCACGCCGTATGACGGATCGTGATCATCAGCAGCGGTGCCGTGTTCCCACGCGAGCGCCTCCATCAGCGGACGACGTCGAATCACCACCGCCCGGTGGTCTCCACAAAGCCACAACGTCTCCACGCCGGCTGACGGGCAGTTCGAATAACCCGAGTTTCACGGCTGCTTTCAGTCGCAGGTGCCCGTGGATGAGCTCGCCGTCGGAGCGGACGCGCACCGGTATCGTAAGGCCGAATTGTCTGATGGCGGCGACCATCCGGTCAACCTCCTGGATCGTCCCGCGCGGGTGGCGCGCGTACGGCCGGATCTTGGTCCACCGACCAGTTTTGCTAACTGCTGTAATGTCATTGCTGCTCCCGACATAGGATCGAAGGGCGCCGTTGCTCCTGATCCTGCCTTCTCCGGGACAGCTTTGACAGCCTCCGAAAGGTTGATCGGGAGCCGCACACGCGCTGTCAATAGCTCCAATCGAGCGGAGCAGGATTTTCTTAAGTGGGCGCCAGGCATGCGGTGACACTGCAGCTAGAGAGGTCGTCTGAGCAGATTTCGGGCTACGCCGGCGATGCGCTCAACTCAGTTGCTGAGTGCTGTTCCGTCGCTGTGCCGTTGGTGCAAGGGGAATAAGTGCGAATCGGCAGGAACGTGCCGATTCCGTCCACATTTGTCACTCGCACTTATATACGGTAAGAACTCCCTGAGACTGAGACCCGCATCTCGCTTCGGGAGCCACTT
>DASQEG010000267.1:0-4851 GCA_035633775.1 Bryobacteraceae bacterium | reverse complement strand
AGCAGCGCGCTGACCAGTAGGTCGGGCCGAAACTGCTTGAAGAACGGCACATTCATCGCCGTGTCGTAGGCGCCTCGTGCGTGCAGTCCAAGGAGCATAATGCCGATGGCCAGGGTCGCCATGGCCTGAGCGGCAAACTTTTGCTTCGCCGTTAATCCGAGATTCTGCTTCTTGCGAACCTTCGCGTAATCGTCATGGAACCCAATGAGACCGAACACGAGGAGAGCAAACAATGCAACCCAGACGTACGGGTTGCGGAGGTCAGCGAATAGAAGCGTTGGCACAACGATCGAGATGATCGTTAGAACACCGCCCATTGTTGGTGTGCCGGCCTTTTTCTGATGGGATCGCGGACCTTCCTCACGAATGTGCTGGCCGATCTGAAACTCACGCAATTTGCGAATGAGCCACGGGCCCAGCATCACAGATAAGAAGAGCGCTGTCAGACTGGCGAATGCAGTGCGCGTGGTGACGTACTGGAAAACGCGCAAAGGGCTGAGGAACGGATAGTCCTTTGCCATCCCCAGAAACAGCACCTGGTACAAGAGCCAGAACAGCATTACCCGGGAAATCCTTCCAGGAAGGCTTCGAGCGCCTTTTCGACGCGTGTGCCGCGAGAGCCTTTGAACAGGATGGCGTCACCTGGGTGTGCGACCTCACGCAACCAGGTGCCGGCTGCGGTTGGATCGTCGAAAAAGTACGCGGCGTCCTTCGGCAGACCGGCGTCGACAGCGCCCAAAATGAACGCCTGAGCGGCGCCGCGTATTCCAACGAGCACAGATGTCCCGCACAGCGCCGCATACTTGCCTGCGTCGCGGTGCAGGTTCTCGGCCCAGCGACCGAGTTCGAGCATCTCCCCCAGAACAGCAATTCTTCGTTTTGCCGGTGTGTCCCTCAGGACCTCCAGCATGCTGCGAACGGCTTCCGGGTTGGAGTTGTAGCAATCGTTGATGATGTGCACACCGTTACGCTGGATGCGTTCACCACGCATTTTGGCCGGTTCAAGGGAGCCGACGATCTCGCGCAGGTGGTTCTCATCAATTTCCATCACCCTGGCGGCGGCGATCCCGGCCAGCACATTGCTTATCGCATGTCGACCGGTCAGCCTGCACCTGAAATCGGTGCTTCCGACGCGAAACTGAACACCATCTTCGCGCAGCAGCACGTCTTCAGCGCGGACCTCCGCGCCGGGTGAGAAACCATAGTATACCGTCCTCCCCCGATGGGCAGATGCGAATGATCGCACGCGCTCATCATCGAAGTTGAGCACCGCCGCTCCGTCCTCGGGCAGGGAGTCGATCAGTTCCCGTTTGGCAGATGCGATGCCCTCAATGCCATCTTCGAAGTTCTCCACATGGGCATAGCCCACGTTGGTCACAACACCGATCTCCGGTTTGGCGATCGAGCACAAATGGCGGATCTCGCCGCTGTGGTTCATGCCCATCTCAAGCACCGCCACTCGTGCTTCGTCAGGCAGGCGCAGAATCGAAAGGGGCAGGCCGATGTGGTTGTTGAGATTGCCAACGTTGCGGCCCACCGGCATCTGGGACCCGATCAATGCCGCGACCACGTCTTTGGTACTGGTCTTGCCCGCACTTCCCGTTACGCCGATAACCGTGCCGCCCCACCGTTCGCGAGCCCAGGTGCCGAGCCTCTGAAGTGCCGTCAGCGTGTCCTCGACTTTGATGAGTCGCGTATCGCGGCCTTCAAAGGTATCGGCTACAACGGCTGCTGCAGCACCGCGGCCAAGCGCATCCTGAACATATGTGTGCCCATCGTGCAGATCACCCCGGATTGCGAAGAACACGTCACCGGCGGCGAGCGTTCGCGAATCGATGCTCCAGCCCGATGCGTCGATGTCGGGTACCGTGCCTGTGCCAAGTGCGCGAGCTGCAAGCTGCAATGGCAGCCTCATGACGGATCCCCGCCATATCCAAGCTCGGCCAGTGAAGCACGAGCCACCTCGCGATCGTCAAAATCGATGGTGCGATCGCGCAGGATCTGATACGGCTCATGACCTTTGCCGGCAATGATGACGACATCGCCCGCATCGGCCTGCTCGACTGCCAGCTTGATTGCACGGGCACGATCAGGCTCAATCGTGTGCGGCGTGTCGTAGCGCCGGATCCCGACCAGCGCGTCATTGATGATGTCGAGCGGATCTTCAGAACGCGGATTGTCCGACGTGAGAACCACGTAGTCGCTGCCTTCGGCGGCGGCCATGCCCATAAGAGGTCGCTTCGCCCGGTCCCGGTCGCCTCCGCAGCCGAACAGTGTAACGACACGTTTGCCTGTAAGCGCACGGGCCGTCGCGATGGTATTGCGAAGAGCGTCGTCGGTGTGCGCGTAGTCCACAACCACAAGGAAAGGCTGGCCGGCGCGGACGCGCTCGAAGCGCCCCGGAACGGCCTCCAGCGCCTCTACTCCGGCCGCAATCACCTCCGGCGAAATCCCCTGAACGAACCCCGCGCCCCACGCCGCCAGAATGTTGTAGACGTTGACCCGACCTGCGAGAGGCGATGTAATCGGATAAGAACTGCCGCTGTACTCCACTTCGAACTGCAGCCCCTCGAAATTCGTTTCGACACCCACAGCTCTGATCGCTGCGCCTGTTTCCAGACCATATGAGAGCACCTCCGTGCGGCGCCCGGTTTGCAACTGCCGGCCCCGCTCGTCGTCGTGATTTACAACGGCGTATCGCGGCTCATCGGCGCTCTCGCCCGGCAGGAACAGCATCTGCTTCGCCGCAAAGTATTCCTCCATGGAGCCGTGGAAGTCCAGATGATCTCTGGTCAGGTTGGTCCACACAGCTGTGTGGAAGTGGATGCCGTGAACGCGACCCAGGGCCAGCGCGTGTGAGGAAACCTCCATCACACCGTGCGAGCCGCCCTCGCGTTCCAGCTGCGCGAACAACTCGAGCAAGTCCAGCGACTCGGGAGTAGTGTTCACGGCGGGCAACCTGCGCCCGGCCAGCCGGTACTCGACGGTACCGATCATAGCCGTCGTCTTACCGGCCTGCTGAAGAATGGAATCCATCAGGTACGCGGTGGTGGTCTTGCCGTTTGTACCTGTAATGCCCGTCAGGTGCAACCTGCGATCCGGGTGATCGTAGAAGCGGCCGGCAAGGAGAGCGAGCGTGCGGCGCCCATGAGCGGCCTGAATCCACACAGCCGGAAAGTTCTCCGGACCCGGCAATTCACTAATGACAGCGATTGCACCGCGGCCGATTGCGTCGGCTGCGAAAATGCGTCCGTCGGCTTTAGCACCGGGGAAGGCGAAGAACACGAAGCCAGGACCCGCTTTCCGCGAGTCGTACGCAAGGCCGCGCACCTCCTGCGCCGCGACTGCCGGGGGCAGTGCAGCACCGGGAACAACACCGTCGAACAACGCGGCGAGCGTCATTGGCCCGAACCCATCCTACAACGTTGTTGTGCAGAAATGTTCCCGGTGAGGTGGGGCTGCCGGGTAATCATCTGGCAAACTGCACCCGTATCACTTGCCCCGGGGGCAGCGGCATGCCTGGGCCCGGCTCCTGCTTCCGGGCGACGCCACTTCCCGCAACCTGCAGTGGGACACCGAGCGATAAGGCCTGCTGCAGAACTTCGCGCTTGGTACGGCCGAGCAGGTTGGGAGCGCGCGGACCATTCCACTCGGGTGCAGCAGAGTCCGTTGTGTCTGTGCCAGCCGCGACCTGAACCAGCGGAAGCTCCTGCTGATCTTCCTCGGGCGGCATCGCGTTTTCCGGGGAAGCCAGGTCAGACTGGGAGCCGGGATCGCCCATAAACCGCAGGCCCTTGTCGTTCGGAAGGTCAGGCGGAACGTCGAGAAAGCGCAACGCAGCCGCACCGACCTTCTGAAAGACTGGAGCAGCCACGGCGCCGCCGAATCCAGCATTGCCCGTGCGCGTCCCGTTCAACGTGATCACGATCGCGATCTTCGGATTGCTCACAGGGGAAAAGCCCATGAACGATCCGTTGTAGCGATGCGTATACACCCGATTGACGGCATCGTAGATCTGCGCGGATCCTGTTTTACCGCCTGTCGAGTAGCCAACTGGGCGTGCCCGCCAGCCGGTACCCTTGTCCACGACGGTGCGCATCATGACGCGCATCTTGATCGCTGTCTCAGGACGCAGTACCTGAACCGGCGGCTGTCGATTCTTCTCGTTGCGGAGCAGTTTCGGCCTGACGAGATAGCCGCCATTGGCAATCACAGAGCATGCGCGCGCGAGTTGCACCGTCGTCGTGCTCAGTTCGTGGCCCATCGCGACGGAGCCGATCGAACTCGCGATCCAGCGGTCGGTCTTACGCAGCGTGCCTCCGGATTCACCCGGCAGCGGAAGGCCCGTTTTCTGCCCAAATCCGAATGCGCGAATGTATTCGTAGAACCTATCGTTGCCTATTTGCAGCGCGGCTTTGATCGAGCCGATGTTGCTGGATTTCGCCAGCACCTCGGTCAGCGTCAGCGTGCCGTGAGGATGGGCGTCGTGAATGACGCGGCGGAAGAGCGTGAATGCACCGTTGTTGCAGAAGATCGGCGTGTTCGGCGTAAGTCGCGTTGTCTCGAGTGCCGTGGCGATCGTGATTACCTTGAACACCGACCCGGGCTCAAACGGAGCCGTCACGGCCAGATTGGTTCGCGATTTGAACTCGGCGGCGGTTGTCGGTGGCTTGTTCGGATCGAAGGTAGGGTAATTGGCGAGCGCAAGGATCTCACCCGAATTGGGGTCCATAGCCACCAGGCTGCCGCTGTGAGCGTCCGCCGCCGACACGGCTTTGGCCAACTCCGACTCGGCGACGTACTGTATACGCTCATCGATGGTTAGCTGCAGATCGGCACCCGGAACCGGAT
>DASQEG010000266.1:0-2259 GCA_035633775.1 Bryobacteraceae bacterium | reverse complement strand
CCGCAGGTAGGAGCCCACGCGCTCGAAAAAGCGCAGGGCGGACGTGGCATCCTGCTGGGTGGCGTTCCGGGCGTGCCTGCGGCTTCCGTGGTGATTCTGGGCGGAGGTGTCTCAGGCACTCACGCCACCACCATTGCCGTCGGCATGGGGGCGCAGGTCACTGTCGTCGACCGCTCGCCAGATGTTCTGAGGCGTCTTTCGAGCCAGTTCGGCAACGCGATCTCCACCGTCTATTCCACGCGTGCCGCAATTGCAGAGCTTGCACGTGAAGCCGATCTCATGATCGGTGCGGTGCTCATTCCCGGCGCCGCCGCACCGAAGCTGTTGAACCGCGATGTCCTGCGCACCATGAAGAAGGGTTCGGTTCTCGTGGATATCGCGATCGACCAGGGCGGCTGTTTCGAGACATCCCGCCCCACCACGCATTCCGACCCGACCTATGTAGTGGACGACGTCGTCCATTATTGTGTCGCCAATATGCCGGGTGCGGTGGCCCGCACGTCTACCCTGGCGCTCAACAACGCAACGCTGCCGTTCGTGCTCGCTGTTGCTGACAAGGGGTGGCGCGTGGCGCTGTCGCAGGACCCTCATCTGCTGGCTGGCTTAAACGTGTGCGACGGCCAGATCACCTGCCAGCCTGTTGCCGAGGCACAAAACCTTCCCTACACGCCAGCCCAGACACTGCTGGGCAACGGGTATGGGTAAGCGGCTGAGTGTTCTGATAAGATGACGTAGACTGGTCCCGCTCATGTGCGCTCAGCTCTGAGTTTTTGATATCTGATGGTTTCATCTGAACCATCAGGTGCTCCGATTCCCGGAAAGGCACCCGCTTTGACAAATGCCGCTCTCCCAACTGAAACCTCACCGAGGGGCACTCTTTCCGAAACTGAGCGCAACCGCATTCTCGTCGCTGTCGACACGGCTTTTGAAAGCCAAGTTGGTTTCCTGTCGGACCTGATCCGCTGCGTCTCGTTGCGGGAGCAGGAAGCCAAGGTCCAACAACTCGTCGAAGCGACGCTTATAGACCGTGGATATGACGTCCAGCGTCAGATGATTGATCAGGCTCTGATTGGCAGGCATCCGGCTTTCTCGCCAGCGACGATCAGCTATGAGAACTCCTGGAATGTTATAGGGCTCCGCAACCCGGCAATCACTCATGGACGATCCCTCATCCTGAACGCTCATGTCGACATCGTGCCCACGGGCGATCCGAGGCGGTGGCAGTATCCGCCGTTCGAGCCGACGCGAGACGGCGAGTGGCTCTATGGCCGCGGCTCCGGAGACATGAAGGCAGGCCTGTCCTCGGCGATCTTTGCGCTCGATGCGATCAGGGCCGCGGGGCTCGAACTGACGGCCCCCGTCCAGATCCATTCGGTCGTGGAGGAGGAGATTACTGGTAATGGAGCCGCGATGGCGTTGGCCAGCGGCAAAGTTGCCGACGCGGTCCTAATTCCTGAGCCGACCGACGAGAAGCTTGTTCGGGCAAACTCCGGCGTAATCAAGTTTGCCATCACGATCAACGGCACTCCTGCGCACCCACGCGAAGTCAGTGGAGGCGTGAGCGCGCTTGACGCAGCGATACGGCTCATCGAGTGCTTGCGTCACCTTGAGACCCGCTGGAACGAGGAGCGGACGACGAAGCCGTTCTTCGACGACGTAGACAATCCCGCGGCCCTGACGATTGGGATGATCAATGGCGGTGAGTGGATCGCATCTGTTCCGTCATGCTGCCGGTTCGAGGGGCGCATCGGTTTTTATCCCGGCGATAGCCCGCAGGAGCGCGTGAAGGAGTTTGAGGCCTTTGTCGCCACTGTGGCAGCCGGCGATCCCCTGCTGCAACGCTGCTCGGAGCCCATCGTGGAGTGGGTCGGTGTCGTGCATGCGGGCTACACCCTTGCCCCTGGGTCCGAAGCTGAGGCAGTCCTCTCCGAGGCGCACGCAACCGCCAGCGCACCTGATGGCCCGCCATTGCAGGCCTATGTCATGGCGTGCTACCTGGATGCCGCCGTTTATTCAGTCCACGCGGGCATACCATCGCTGGTGTATGGCCCCATCGCGGAGAACATCCATGCCATCGATGAGCGGGTATCTCTTCCCTCGTTGCGACGCGTGACGAAGGCGATCGCTTTGTTCGCGGCGTCGTGGTGCGGTGTTCGCCTTGTAGAGAAGGCTCCTCACATCGCTGCCGCAGATCCTGAGACCTGAACTTTCGACCAGAGGCCTTAATTGGGGATTGAAGCACGGTACCGATCACCGCTG
>DASQEG010000265.1:0-3414 GCA_035633775.1 Bryobacteraceae bacterium | reverse complement strand
TTTCCAGCACTCATTTGGGGGGGGATTCGTGAGCTCTCTTAAGAGACCTCAGTCTGTTGAACAGGACGAAAGGGAGCACCGATTCGAGCAAATCGTTGGCAGCAGCAGTGCTCTGGAATCTGTCCTGGCCGAAGTCGAGCGCGTGGCGCCAACGGACTCAACAGTGCTCGTCCTTGGAGAAACTGGTACTGGCAAAGACTTGATCGCACGGGCCATTCACAAGATCAGTCCGCGATGGGGATGTCCTTTCGTTAAGCTAAATTGCGCCGCTATCCCGTTTGATCTCTTGGAGACTGAGCTGTTTGGGCACGAGAAAGGGGCCTTCACGGGTGCAGTAGCGCAAAAAGTCGGTCGCTTTGAACTTGCGCATACCGGCACGCTCTTCCTGGACGAAATTGGGGACCTGCCGCTGGCGCTGCAGCCAAAGCTGCTGCGAGTTCTGCAAGAACAAGAATTCGAGCGGTTGGGAAGCGGCCGTACACATCGCATCAACGTCCGCGTGATTGCTGCCACTCATCGCGATTTGCCAGACATGGTCGCATGCAATCAGTTCCGCAGCGATCTTTACTATCGGCTAAATGTGTTTCCTGTTCTCATGCCGCAATTGCGGGAGCGGCGGGAGGACATCCCTAAGTTGATACTGCACTTCGTCGAAGTGTTTTCCAGGCGGATGGGAAAACGGATTGAGCAGATACCACAATCAACAATGGACGCATTCTCAGCGCACGATTGGCCCGGGAATGTGCGGGAACTACAAAACCTGGTTGAGCGCGCCGTGATTCGGTCTGACGACGGAGTGCTGTGGAACCCGTTGTTGACGGCACAGTCTCTCAGGAGCTCTGTTCACAAGGGGGGACCGGATCACCGCTCAGGGGACCAAGTCGGCAAGAGAATGGAACCGATTGCTGTGCCCGAGCCGACCTCTACAGCCTCAATGCAAGACATACAACGCCAGCATATTTTGCGAGTCCTCGATAAGACAGGCTGGATCATCAGTGGGAGCGACGGCGCGGGAGCTATCCTCAATCTGCATCCCAGCACCTTGCGAAGCATGATGAGCAGGCTAGGCATTCGTCGCGAGAACCGCGGTAAGTGAAGAATAGTGCTCGTGGATGTTTTCTCCCTCAGCAACAGCGTATCCGAGGGAATCGGATCTCAATTGTGTATCGCCATGTAGGGCGCGCTATTTCGATAGTGTTTTGACGGGGAGCGAGGAGTTGCGAAATAGCGTCGGCCCCTTGGTCCGTGAGGCCAATGAGTATTGGATCGCAAGTGCTTTGTTAGTAAGCTGTTAGCCCTCCCACCTCAGTCGAATGCCTGTTGGACAGCTGCGTGCATTCCCAAGGTCAGGTAGCACAACAAGGGAGAGCAACATGTGTGGTCAAAGTTGGACGACTAAATTTCCGGCCACCCGCAGTCACGTGTTCAATGCAACCGACAACGATCAATGTTGTGCCGCTGTCATAGCTCTCGTAAGGGCCGCCTCACTGATGATCGCGTGCTTTCCGATCGTTTCCCAGGGGCAGGTCGCGACCGATGTCGATCGTGCTCCGACGCTGACGATCGAGCGTCACCCCGAGGACTGGTCGCATCTCGGAGATAGCAGCAAACGGACGGGGCGCTGGACCGAGCCCTTCAAATATATCCCCCTCCGCAAGGACGGCTCCATTTATCTCACGACTGGCACGGAGGCGCGATCCCGGTACGAAGGGTACGATAATCCGAACTGGGCATCTACGCCGGACGAGGGCTACGTTTGGAATCGGCTGATGCCTTATGCCGACCTTCATGTCGGCACCGTCAGGGTTTTCGCGCAGCCAATCTTCTCCGCGATCTCCGGCGCGAGCCATCGCCCGCGGACTCCAGTCGACACAACCGGCGCGGACGTCCTGCAGGCGTTCGTAGAGGTTGAGTTGGACTTGGCCAATGGGACATCGCTTCGGGCCTCGGCAGGTCGCAAGCTCCTGTCGCTTGGCGCCGGGCGCTTCGTCAGCACGCGCTACGGACCCGGCATTCCGCAGGCGTTCGACGGATTCGACGCGTCGGTGGCGGGGCGAACGCGCCGAGTAACGGCTTTGTACCTTCGTCCGGTTGACACTTCGCCCGACAACTTCGACGATCGCGGATCGCGCCGGCAGTCGACATGGGGCATCTACGCGACGCAATACCTGGGCGACGGCCAGTCGTTCGGTGTCGACACCTACTATCTTGGTTTCCGGGATCGCAGAGCCGTCTACGACCAGGGTGCCGGAAGGCACAGCCTTCATACCTTCGGAGCCAGGGTGTTCGGCGACACCGGCTCCTGGTTCTGGAATGTAGAGGGTGCTCTCCAGAGGGGTTCGTTTGCCGGCCAGCTCAGTTCGGCTTGGGGGGTGGCCAACGAGATTGGATATCGCCCCGATGCCATGCCGCTGAAACCCGAATTCTGGCTGGACGCCGACATCGTCTCTGGCGATCGCGACCCTGACGACCTGACGTTGGGAACATTCAACCCGATGTTTCCCAACGGGAAATACTTAGGCGCGCTAACACCAGTGGGCCCAAGAAACCTGATCCATGTCCGGCCGTCCGCCGCCATACATCCTCGGGGTGACATGCAGGTCTCGCTGACAGCTGCAGCGTTCTGGCGGCAGAGCACAGGCGACGGCGTCTACGCCATCCCAGGCATACTTCTCCGGAGCGGCAGCGGCAGCGAGGCGCGTTTCATCGGTAAGCAATTCGAACTCGCAGCCGCATGGCAAGCCACTCCGGAGCTGAACCTCTCCGCATCGGCGAGCGTGTTCGATCCGGGCAGCTTCATCCGGGACACAGGACCGGCGCGACTAATTAAGTTGGTCAGCGTCATGGCCAATTTCAGGTTCTGACCGTGAAGGCGCGCTGCGTATCCGGTGTAGTCCGCGGAAACGTTTTCCCGAACATGCCGGTCGGCAACAGCCGCGGTGGACCGCCTCGAGCGAGCCGCTCTCGCGAGCGGAGGGGTGCCGAAGCCGACCGGCGTTCGCGCATCGTACACCTGACAGAAAAGGTGTCCGAGTTCGTCAAGAGGCTCTTTGAAGAACACGCGCGGGATATGGAGCAGGCGTTCTCGTTTCTCGACGACCCGGGGCGAGACGCTCTTGCCGGACTCTTGCGCAAGCTTGGCCATTAGGTCGCCGGTCACCGCGCGCCAAGGAAAACGAGAGTGAAGAAGAAAGGAGACTGATGATGTCAGAAAAACAAGTAGTGGGAGTTCATGGAGCAACGTCGTCGCATTTTGTGGGCGATGGTTTTCCTGCGGTCAGTATACCGTTCGCACCGGTACCAGAGCCTGGCAACGCAAGGACACAATGCCAGCCTTTATGAACCTCTTCGTCGAGACCGGAGGTACGGCTGGCACTCAGTTCTCGTATGAACGGGTGGATTGAAATCCAGCGG
>DASQEG010000264.1:0-15382 GCA_035633775.1 Bryobacteraceae bacterium | reverse complement strand
GACTCTCGGTACGCGCGACCCGCAGGTCGTCGAGCTGGCCCAGAACCAGGCCAAAAAGACGCCGGTCAGTGTTCGCCCCGCGGATACGTTGAAACCCGAGTGGGAGGAGCTTCGGGCCTCGGCACTGGAGCTGAAGGGCTGCAACGGAACGGACGAAGATGTGCTGACATACGCCAGGTTCCCGCAGGTCGCTTCCCGCTTCTTCTCAACTCGCGACGAGGGTCCAAAGAATCTAGGCAAGGATCCGAATGCGGCAGCACCGGCCGCACCCGCCGGTCCGTCAGCGGATACCGGGACGGGACCGGTGCGGACGACCATCACTTATGACGTCAGGGTGGACGGCAAGACTCACAAGGTCACTGTCTCACCGGCCTGATACCGGGCTCGGAAGCGATACGGCGCCGGCTGCGCTGAGGCGCCGAAACAAATCTCAGATAAACGAATCTGCAGGTTAGGTTCAGCACCAGAGGTGTACTTCATGGCAGTTTCCCCGATGGACGACAAGGTCCGGGAACTACGCGAGAAGCGCGAGCAGATTAAGCTCGGCGGCGGCGCTGACAAGCTGGACAAGCATCGCGCTTCGGGAAAGTTAACGGCCCGCGAGCGCATTGACAACCTCGTAGATCCGGACAGCTTTCAGGAGATCGGGGTCTTTGCTCGTCATCGGGCCACTCTGTTTGGGATGGCGGGAAAGGACATGCCCGCCGATGGCGTGATCACCGGATCGGCAGCGGTGAACGGCCGCCTCATTCACCTTGCGAGCCAGGACTTTACTGTGGCCGGAGGATCGGCAGGCGAACTCCATTCGATCAAGGTTGCCGAGGCGATGGATCAGGCGCTGAAGACCGGTTCGCCGTTCGTATTCATGAACGACAGCGGCGGAGCGCGTGTGCAGGAAGGAATCGACGCCCTTTCCGGTTATGCGAAGGTCTTCTACTCGAACGTGAACCTGTCCGGTGCCGTTCCCCAGGTGGCGCTTATTTGTGGTCCGTGCGCCGGAGGTGCAGCGTATTCCCCGGCTCTGACTGACTTCATCATTCAGACGAGACAGGCGCAGATGTTCATCACCGGGCCTCAGGTCATCAAGCAGGTGACGGGCGAGAGTATCACGGCTGATGAACTCGGCGGACCTGATGCACACATGGTGCACTCAGGCGTGATTCACTTCATCGCTGAGGACGACAGGGAAGCAATCTATCTGTGCCAGAAGCTGCTGAGCTTCCTGCCATCGAACAACCTTGAAGATCCGCCCGAAGTGCCGGGGGACCGCAACGTGGATCCGAATCCGCGTCTGAATAACATCGTGCCGGTCGAAGGCAAGCAGGGCTATGACGTGCGCGAGGTGATCGCGAACGTGGTGGACAACGGTGATCTGCTCGAAGTGCAGGCTGGGTTCGCCGCAAACATCGTAATCGGGTTCGCGCGCATTACGGGCCGGACGGTGGGCATCATTGCAAATCAGCCGGCCGTCATGGCTGGCGTCCTCGATATCAATGCATCGAGCAAGGCTGCGCGCTTCATCCGCTTTTGCAACGCCTTCAACGTCCCGCTAATCACTTTTGTCGACGTTCCAGGTTTTCTTCCGGGTGTGCAGCAGGAGCACGGCGGAATTATCCGCCACGGAGCCAAGATGCTGTTCGCCTACTCGGCGGCCACGGTTCCAAAGATCACGATCATCCTGCGCAAGGCATACGGAGGAGCGTACATTGCCATGTGTGCGAAGGACCTTGGCGCGGACCGTGCGTTCGCCTGGCCCACCGCAGAGGTCGCGGTCATGGGCGCGGAGGGTGCGGCGGAGATCGTGTTTCGCAATGAGATTCAGAAAGCCGAGGACAAGGCAGCGAAGCGGAAGGAGATGATCGAGCAGTATCGGGAAGCGTTCTCGAACCCGTACGTAGCCGCAGGCCGCCGACTGGTGGATGACATCATCGAGCCCGCTGAGACCCGCAAGCACATTGCGCAGTCGCTGGAATACCTGTTGACGAAACGCGAACTGAGGCCTGCGAAAAAACACGGCCTGATGCCGCTCTGAGGCGGAGACCACGATGAGCACAACAGCGCTCGAAAAGCTGGCCCGCACGGTTGAGGAACTGCAACGACAGGTTGCAGTCCTGACGGAGCGGATTGCACAGATGGAGGGGCCGATCGTTGAAACCGCAGTGGAGCCCCCACCCCCGGCCGCCGCTTCGGGAGCCCTGCACGAGGCGGCTCCGGACGATGAGCCTGCAATCCCTCAGGACGTCCTGCTTGCATTGTCCGCAGCCGTCGCCGCGTACCTGGGCGAGCGCCAGCATATCCGCGCGGTCCGACTCATTGGCAGCACACGCTGGTCGCAGGAAGGCCGCGTGAGCATCCAGGCGTCTCACCGCCTGACCAAAGGATGAGACTGAAGTGAAACTGAAGATTACGATCGACAGCAAAATTTACGAAGTAGAGGTTGAGGCCAGCGAGCCGGAGGCTGTCCACCCGCCCGCCTACTATTTCCAGCCCTCCAGAGCACGAGTGCCCGCGGCCGCGCCGGTCGCTCCCAGGACTTCAGGTCCCGCCGAATCCGGTCCTGTCAATGAGGAGAAAGTTTGCCGCAGCCCAATCTCGGGCATCGTGGTGAAGATCAGTGCTCAGCCTGGGCAGCAAATCCAGACCGGAGACACACTTCTGGTGCTCGAGGCGATGAAGATGGAGACCAACATCACCGCGCCGCTGAGCGGCGTTATCGCCAGGATCAACGTCGGACAGGGCGACGGTGTGCAGGGCGGCCAGGTTCTGGTCGAGTTCGAATAGGAGCAATAGTTATGAACAGCGAAGTCCAGAGCGTTCCCGGTTTCCTATTCTTCGACCACGTCGCGATTTCCGTGAAGCAGGGCGAACTGGAAGCGCACGTGAACGCGTACAAGACGCTTGGCTTTCGTGAACTGCACCGGGAGGACGTGCTCGGCGGGGATCAGGTTCGGGAGGTGCTGCTGCAGGTCGGCGCTGGCCCCAACCTCGTGCAACTTCTGGAACCCCTCAGCCCCGAGTCGCCGGTGGCGAAGCAGTTGGAAAAGAACGGCGGTCGCGGAGGGTTCGCCCATGTGGCCTTCCGTGTAGCTGATATCCAGGCCGCGTACGACTACATGAAGGCGAACGGCTACAAGCTGATCGACGCTGCGCCCCGAAAAGGCTCTCGTGGAACGACTGTCTTCTTTGTTCATCCGAAGACAACGGAAACTGCAGCTTTCGGCTATCTGATGGAGGTTGTCCAGGAGGGTTCGGGTAATGGCGGACACTGAGTTGGCAACGGACATGCTTCACCTCCGCGACGAGTTCCCGCCGGTACCGACTGCCGATTGGGAAGCGGTGATTCAGGCTGATCTGAAGGGTGCAGACTACGACAAAAAGCTGGTGTGGCGCAGCGAAGAAGGAGTGCCGGTTCGGCCTTACTACCGCAGCGAACACATACAGTCGCTTCGTGACCAGACGCACATTCCGCCCGGCGCATTCCCGTACGTACGCGGGGGTGGGTCGCAGGACTGGGCTGTCGTCGAGCCAGGAACGGAGCCTCCCGCCGGAGCAGTACGTGCTGACCTCTTTGGTGACACCGGTGGCACCGCGGTGCAGGAACTGGCGTTCGCTCTGTCTGCCGGGGTCGACCGCCTGGCAGATGCGCCGGATGTCGATCACACGGCCAGGAGTCTGGTGTTCGTGTTCGCCATAGGCTCAAACTACTTCTTCGAGATCGCGAAGCTGCGAGCTGCGCGGCTGCTGTGGTCGCGTGCCGTTTCTGCCTTCAAGCCGAAAGCCGAGTCCAGTTGCCGCATGCACGTCTGGGCCCGGACAGCGCTATGGAACAAGAGCCTCTACGATCCATATACGAACCTGCTGCGTGTCACGACCGAAGCGCTGTCCGCCGTCATCGGCGGATGCGAGTGGCTGGAGGTTCGGCCGTTCCGCTTCTCAGATCGCCTTGCCGTGAACGTGCAGCGCATCGTAAAGGAAGAAGCGCACCTGGCTCGGGTAGCCGATCCAGCAGGCGGATCGTATTACGTCGAGGCGCTCACCGATGCGCTTGCGCGTGAAGGCTGGAAGCTCTTTCAGGAGGTCGAGAGCAAGGGTGGCTTTGCCCAGGCTCGCGGCTTCATCGACGAGCAAATCGCCGCCTCGCGCGCTGCGAAAGAAAAGGCAATGTCCTCGCGCCGGAAGGTGCAGGTCGGTGTGAACAACTACCCCGACACTGAAGAGACGCTGCCTCCCGAGGATCGGCCGGCGCCGCAGGAGATATGGCGTTCCGCGGAGATGTTTGAACGTCTTCGTATGCGGACCGAAGAGCACGCACGGCGTACCGGCAAGCGGGCCAACGTCCACCTGCTTACACGCGGCGATCTCAAGATGCGGCAGGCGCGCGCGCAGTTTTGCCGGAATCTGTTCGGCTGCGGCGGGTTTCAGATCACCGAATCCGCAGATCTGAAGTCTGATGCCGATTTACTGGTGCTGTGCAGTTCGGACGCTGAGTATCAGGGGTTAGCCGCGGAAGTTTGCCCTTTGTCGCAGCAGCCGGTGATCGTTGCCGGGAACCCTAAGGAGCACATTGAGGCTCTGAATTCCACGGGCGTAGCAGGATACGTTCACGTTCTGTCCAACGCCGTGGACACCATCGCGGAGTGGCAGGACAAGCTGGGCATGGGGAGGCTTTCGTGAGACCCGACTTCAGCCAGATCGACCTGCACGGGGTCGCGGGCGCGGCGGCGGGAACCCAGCCGCTGAGCTCGTGGCTTACGGCCGAGCACATTCCCGTGAAGCCCTGGTACACGCTCGACGACCTCAATCGGGTGGAACATCTGGAGTATGCGGCGGGCATCCCGCCGTTTCTCCGCGGCCCGTACTCCACGATGTATGTGATGCGGCCCTGGACCATTCGTCAGTACGCCGGCTTCTCGACCGCGGAAGAATCGAACGCGTTCTACCGCAGAAATCTGGCCGCTGGTCAGAAAGGCCTTTCCGTAGCGTTCGATCTGGCGACGCACCGTGGTTATGACTCCGATCACGAGCGCGTGACGGGAGACGTCGGCAAGGCAGGCGTAGCGATCGACTCAGTGGAGGATATGAAGATCCTCTTCGACCAGATCCCTCTCGACCAGATGTCCGTGTCGATGACGATGAACGGCGCCGTTCTGCCCATCATGGCGTTCTACATCGTCGCGGCGGAAGAGCAGGGCGTAAAGACTCAGCAGCTGACCGGGACCATCCAGAACGACATCCTGAAGGAGTTCATGGTCCGGAACACGTACATCTATCCTCCCGGGCCGTCGATGAAGATCATCGCTGACATCTTCCGCTACTGTGCGGCCGAGATGCCGCGGTTCAACTGCATCTCGATCAGCGGCTATCACATGCAGGAGGCTGGGGCGACCGCTGATATTGAGCTCGCCTACACATTGGCTGACGGGCTCGAGTATCTCCGGACCGGCATCGCCGCCGGACTTAGTGTGGATGAGTTCGCTCCGCGTTTGAGCTTCTTCTGGGCCATCGGCATGAATCACTTCATGGAGATTGCCAAGATGCGCGCTGCACGTGTGCTCTGGGCGAAGATCGTGAAGAGCTTCAATCCGAAGAGCGCCAAGTCAATGGCGCTTCGGACGCACTCGCAAACGTCGGGGTGGAGTCTGACCGCGCAGGACGTATTCAACAATGTTGCTCGGACCTGCATCGAAGCAATGGCTGCGGCTCTCGGACATACACAGTCGCTGCACACCAATGCGCTTGACGAGGCGCTGGCACTCCCCAGCGAATTTTCCGCCCGGATTGCACGCAATACCCAAATCTACCTGCAGGAGGAGACGGGCATCACGCGCGTGGTGGACCCGTGGGCGGGAAGCTTCTACGTCGAGTCACTGACGCACGACCTGATCCACAAAGCGTGGCACCTGATCAGCGAAGTGGAAGGGCTCGGAGGCATGACGAAGGCGATCGAGTCGGGTGTTCCCAAGATGCGCATCGAAGAGGCTGCCGCACGTAGGCAGGCACGCATTGATTCGGGCCAGGAGACCATTGTCGGCGTCAACAAGTACAAACCGGAGAGGGAGGAGCACCTCCAGGTTCTGGAAGTAGACAACCGTGCGGTGCGCGAGAAGCAGCTGGCGAGACTGGCGCAGATGCGTGCGACGCGTGATGTGCGTGCGGTGGAGGAATCCGTGCAGGCACTGACGAACGCTGGTCAGTCGGGTGAAGGCAATTTGCTGTCGCTCGCTGTTGATGCAGCACGCGCGCGAGCAACGCTCGGCGAGATCTCCGGTGCGCTGGAGAAGGTTTTTGGGCGGTACCAGGCAGTGAATCGAACGATCAGCGGCATCTACTCCTCCGAGTCGCAGTCGGATCCGGAGTTTCAGAAGGCGCAGCAGATGGCGAATGACTTCGCGATGGAAGAAGGCCGCCGCCCGCGCATCCTCGTAGCGAAGATGGGCCAGGACGGGCATGACCGCGGCGCCAAGGTGATCGCAACAGCATTCGCCGACATCGGCTTCGATGTGGACGTTGGACCACTGTTCCAGACACCTCGAGAGGTGGCCCGCATGGCGGTCGAGAACGACGTCCACGTGCTCGGCGTATCATCGCTCGCCGGCGGACACAAGACGCTGGTTCCCGAAGTTCTCGGCGAACTGAAGCGGATGGGCCGTGAGGACATTCTGGTAGTGGTCGGCGGTGTTATTCCACCGCAGGATTATGACTACCTTTACAGCGCGGGTGCAACTGGTGTCTTCGGCCCCGGCACAGTGATTCCGGTCTGCGCACAGCAGATTCTCGAGTCGCTCTCGGGCAATCTTGCACGTGTCTGAGGCACCCCGGCGAAGACGCGGACGTCTGGAGCCCTCGCAGTACGTTGACGGCATCCTGGCTGGCAACCGCGTTATGCTGGCCCGCGCGATCACGGTCATTGAAAGTGATCTGGCAGCAGATCAGAGGCTGGCAGAAGCCATTCTTGAGGGTGTTGTACCCCTGACCGGTAATTCCGTTCGTGTGGGGATCACCGGTGTTCCGGGGGCAGGGAAGAGCACCTTCATAGACGCCCTCGGCATGCATGTGATCCGCGAGCAGGGCCAGAAGGTCGCGGTGCTCAGCGTGGATCCTTCCAGCCCTCTGTCGGGCGGCAGCATTCTCGGCGACAAGACCCGCATGGAGCGTTTGTCGGCGGAAGAGAATGCGTTCATCCGCCCCTCACCCGCTCGTGGGCATTTGGGCGGCGTGGCGCGGCACACGCGCGAGACGGTGCTGCTCTGCGAAGCCGCGGGCTACTCCAGCGTCCTGGTGGAGACAGTTGGCGTCGGTCAGTCAGAGACGGCCGTTCGCTCCATGACGGATTTCTTTCTGTTGCTGATGATCCCGGGAGCAGGTGACGAATTGCAGGGCATCAAGCGAGGGATCATTGAGATGCTTGACGGCATGGTCGTGAACAAGGCCGATGGTGAGAACAAGCCCCGCGCCGACCGTGCCCGCGTCGAGTATGCTTCCGCACTCCACCTGTTCCCCGCGAGCCCTGACGGCTGGACACCGCGCGTCCTCACCTGCTCATCTCTGCACGGCACCGGTATCTCAGAGACCTGGGAGATGGTCGTGGAGCATGCTGCACACATGAAGGCACGCGGATTTCTGGAGCGCCGCCGCAAGCAGCAAGCGCTTGCCTGGATGCGTGAGCTGATTACTTTGGGGCTCGAACATCAGTTCCGATCGGACACGAACGTTCAGGCTCGGCTTCCACAACTGGAGGCAAGTGTGGCCGAAGGAAGAGTGGCGTCGTTCACAGCGGCCAGAGAGCTGCTCACGATCTTTCACAAAGGATAAACACCAATGTCCCTACCGTTCCCCATCCTCACTGCCCAGGAAGCCGCCGCGCTGATCCAGCACGGTCAGACGATCGGGTTCAGCGGCTTCACTGCGGCGGGCGCCGCAAAGGCGATTCCTCGCGAGATCGCAAAGAAGGCAGAAGCCGAGCATGATGCCGGGCGCGAGTTCAAGGTCGGGGTGCTGACGGGTGCCTCCACAGGCAAGTCCCTCGACGGGGCACTGGCCGCGGCAAATGCCATTAGCTTTCGAACGCCGTACCAGTCCGACGCCCTGCTGCGGAAGCAGATCAACAGCGGAGAAACGAAGTTCGTGGACATGCACCTGTCCATGCTGCCGCAGATAGTTCGCTACGGATTTCTCGGTCCCGTGCATTGGGCCGTGCTTGAAGCCTGTGATGTGACCGCGGGCGGCGGCATCGTGCTCACCACATCTGTCGGTGCGTCAAATACCTTCGCGAACAAGGCCGAGAAGGTGCTGATTGAACTGAACCGTCGGCACCCTCCAACGCTGCTCGGTTTGCACGACATCTTTGAGCCCGAAGATCCACCGACCCGGCGCGAGATTCCGATTTACGGTGTGCGCGATCGTGCCGGGCATGCCATGGTCATCGTGCCACCTGAGAAGATCGCCGGCATCGTGATGACGGATGAGCCGGACGAGAGCGGCTCCTTCGGCGAAGCCAACGCCTGCACCGAAGCTATCGGTAGAAATGTGGCCGAGTTTCTCGTGAGAGAGATGCGCATTGGGCGGATTCCGTCCACGTTCCTGCCGCTGCAATCCGGCGTTGGCGACATTGCAAATTGCGTGCTCGCCGCTCTTGGCGGGCACCCGGAGATTCCGCCGTTTGAGATGTATACAGAGGTGCTGCAGGATTCTGTTGTAAGCCTGCTTGAGACCGAGAGGTGCCTGTTCGCTTCCACCTGCGCTCTAACTCTCAGCCCTGAGCGCATGGATCGCATCACTCAAAACCTGCAGTTCTTCCGCTCGCGCGTTGTCATGCGGCCGCAGGAGATATCGAATCACCCCGAGATCGTGCGGCGCCTCGGCATTATCTCCATGAACACGGCAATTGAGGTTGATCTGTTCGGTAATGTGAACTCGACACACGTCATGGGACGGCAGATGATGAACGGGATCGGCGGCTCCGGCGACTTTACGCGCAACGCGTACCTGTCGATCTTCTCCTGCCCATCCACCCAAAAGGGCGGAAAGATCTCGACCATCGTGCCGCTGGTGACGCACGCGGATCATAGCGAGCACTCGGTGCAGATCGTAGTGACCGAACACGGTGTCGCGGACCTGCGCGGCAAGGATCCGCATGAGCGCGCGAAGCTCGTTGTCGATAACTGCGCTGCGCCGGAGTACCGCGATCAGTTACGTGGATACCTGGAAATGGTGACGCTGGGCCACACGCCTCAATCGCTGACGCTCGCTTTCGCCATGCACCGGCAATTCGGTCAGACCGGTGACATGCGCAACGTCAATTGGGCGGAGTGGCGCCGCACGATGTAGCCGCTCGCTACCTGCGCTTCACTTGGAATTGTGCTTATAGTGTTGCCGCATCTGTTTGTGGATCTTCTTCACGGCGTTTTTGTCCATGCCGCGGACCTCATTGCTGAGCTTCCGGTAGCTCGCAAGCCGATCATAATCCAGTTCGCCGGCAGCGATGGCGGCCTCAACGGCGCAACCGGGCTCTCCATTGTGCCGGCAATCGGAAAAGCGGCACGCCTGAGCCAACTCGCGGACTTTAGTGAATGCGTCGTCCACGCTGTCCTGTTCGGCCCACAACTGCAGTTCACGCATTCCCGGTGTATCGATCAGAAATGCACCGCCAGGCAGCTGGAAGAGTTCTCTGTGCGTTGTGGTGTGCCGGCCGCGGCTGTCGTGCTCGCGCACGGGCTGAGTGCGCAGTTCTTCGGATTGCAGGAGACGGTTGGTGATCGATGACTTACCCGCACCGGACGAGCCCAGCAGTGCAACTGTCACGCCAGGTCGAAGCCACGCCTCAAGGGGCAGTAAGCCATCTTCACGTTCTGTGCTGGTGCATACAACAGGAGCGTCACATTCCACTCGCGGAGGTTCCTGACCGTTGAGCAGGTCAGCCTTGTTCAGGACGACAACTGGGACTGCTCCGCTTTCCTCCGCCAGTACCAGATAACGATCGATGCGCCGCTGATTGAAGTCTCCGTCAAGACCGCAGACGATGAACACCACATCGATATTGGCAGCGAGAACCTGTTCGTCAGGTTTGGTGCCGGCGGCCCTGCGAGAGAACTGACTACGCCTCGGCAGCACCTCGCGAATTAACGTTCCATCCAGCTCAACGTAATCCCCCACAACCGGCAGCCGGGAGCTTGACCTCCGGAACGTGCCGCTCAGCGTCGCCACTCCTTCGTTGCCATCCGGCAGCAGTAACCGGTAGTGCTCGCGGCTGGCAAAGCTGACGCGGGGGGCGTTGTTCATGGCGTCAGTTGCTGGTTGCCAGCCAGTACCCGGGACGTGTGCGCACTTCGAGATTCCCGCGGCCGACCCCTGAGACTTCCACCCGAAGCCTGTGATAGCCGCCTTCCGTCTTGTTGTTGGGGTTGTAGGTGATCAGGTACTGATTATGCAACTCGCGCGATACCGCCTGAAGTGCGCGATCAAGATCTTCCTGACTGACGAACGGATACTCAGTCCCGCCCGTGTAGCGCGTATAGATCTCAACGGGATTTTGTACGAAGATGCTCTTGGTCGCGCGGAAGATTTCCTGAATTGCCGGGGCAAAGTCAGCTGTCATGCCGCCGCCGCCGTATGTCCTCGCAACCTCCGTGGGTGCAATGGAGCCGCCCGCCGGTACATGCCGAGCGCCCGGGGGAATCGGGTCAGGACGCGGATACGCCGGTTTGGCCGTCAGCGCGGTGTACAGCCGGCTTACGTTAAGCGCATAAACCATCACGTTGTGAAGTTCAAGGTTCATCAGCGCTTCCCGCGCCTTCATCGTGCTGCCCTGATCCAGCGATTCGGCCACCAGCAACAACACCTTGCGACGATCCTTCGGCCGGCTGCGAAGCAGGCGTGTGGCCTCCACGACAGCATCTGTCAGCGCGGATTGCATGCTTCCGGCGCGCAACTTCTGCATCGCCGAATCGAGCTTCTCCGGATCATTGGTGAAACCATCTGTCAGCGGCCGCATGCTGTGGTCGAAGGCCAGGACGGCGACCTCGCCCGTCTCGCCGCTTACAAGTGACTGCAACATCGGGCCGACCCGCTTCAGTCGCGGTAGAACAGATTCCACCTTGTGGTTGGCCTGAATGGCAACAACAACAGAGAGCGGTGCGTACGTCTCGTCTACCTTGATCTCCTGCAGCTTGTCATTGTCATAGAGCCGGAATTCCGAGGACTTGATGCCGGTCACGTAGGCCCCGTCCTTATCCAGCACCGTCGTTGGAGCCATGATGACCTGCACGCCGCCACGAAAGACCGTGGAAGGCTCATCCTGTCCTGCGGCAACCCAGCAGGCAGCGAGCACGATTGCGGTAATCAGCAGCAGCTTCCATTTGCGCATCAGTCTTGTGACGCCCTCCCTGGCGTGTCAGTTACCCCGGTGCTCCGTGCGCCCTTCCAGCAGATCCAGCGCATGTGACACCACCCCGATAATGCTGTCCAGCGATTCCACCGCCCCCGTTGGAGAACCCGGCAGATTAACGATCAGCGTTCTCCCCCTCGTTCCCGCGATGCCGCGCGAGAGGATCGCGGTCGGTGTCTGTCGCCGGCCTTCGTTCCGCATCCATTCACCGATGCCGGGGATTTCCAGCTCCAGAACCGCTCGCGTCGCCTCCGGCGTACGATCTCTTGATGCAATTCCCGTGCCGCCGGTTGTGAATACCGCAGCGGCATTGTCTTCGTCGGCGAGCCGGATGAGATGGTTCGCTACGATGTCGGGCTCATCCGGCAACACCTGAACCTGAGCGTCCCACCCAAGGCTGCGCAGTCTGGCCTGCACTGCGGGCCCGGAAAGATCCCTGCGGGTGCCTGCGGCGGCCGAATCACTTACCGTGATCACGAAGATGGGCCTGCGGGTCACCGCTTCCAGTCCCCACTTTTGCCGCCTGATTTGCTGAGCAGATACACATCGTGAATCTCAATACCCTTATCGAGCGCTTTTGTCATGTCATAGACAGTCAGCGCGGCGACAGAGGCGGCAGTCAGTGCCTCCATTTCGACACCTGTCTGCCCGGAGGTCGATGCCGACGTAACGATGCGTATGCCCTCGGGTGTGATCTCGACATGCACGTCGACATGTGTCAGCGGTAACGGGTGGCAAAGCGGGATCAGGTCAGCGGTGCGTTTGGCGGCAAGAACACCCGCGATGCGCGCCACCTCCAGGGGGTTGCCTTTCGGGTTCCGGTGCAGCTGATCCAGCACATCGGGTTTCATTTTCACGAACGCGTGCGCCCGGGCATTGCGACCTGTGGCGGCCTTGCCGGAGACATCCACCATGCGAGCATCCCCCGCAGCATCGAAATGTGAAAGACGACCTTCACTCATTGCGGTAGTACCTCGATGAAGTCGCCTTCGGCCCAGCGTTCCTGATTGTCCCGGGCAACCAGGAAACAATTCGCTCGAGCGAGGGCGAATACGTCTCCTGATCCCTGCCACGCAAGAGGTCGGACTCCGCCCTCGAGGAATGCCGGCAGGAAGCGGGTAAGCCCTGGCTTGTGGCGGAACTCGGACACAAGGCGCGCATGCGTGAGGTTCAGTGCGGGTGACGGAATGCCCGCAAGGCGCTCCAGTGCTGCCCGCGCGAACAGCTCGAATGTCACCATCGTCGATGACGGATTCCCGGGCAATCCGAAGAAGAACCGGTCGCGGACACGGCCGAACACGAGTGGCTGGCCAGGCTGGATCAGCACGCGGTCGAAGTAAAACTCGGCGCCCAGTTCCGCCAGAACTCGCTCCACAAGGTCGTGCTTGCCCGCTGAGACTCCGCCCGATATCAACAGCAGATCGCTCGTGAGACCGCGCTCGATCATCGCGCGAGTGTGATCGGCGTCGTCTCGCGCACAAGGCAGGACATCAGGTTCGCCGCCCGCGCGCGCCACCTGCGTGGCCAGGCTTACTGAATTGGAGTTGCGGATCTGGTGGCGTTCCGGAGTAGCCTCGACGGCGACAAGTTCATCACCGGTGGCGAGAACCGCTACACGACACTTTCGATACACCTGAACCTCGGCGCAGCCTACCGTTGCAAGAGCGGCCAGTGCAACGTGGTTAAGCGTGGTGCCACGGCGCACGATGACAGCGCCCGCTGCGGCTTCCGCGCCAGCGGGAACAATGAAGTCACCAGCCTGTACGTGACGATCCGTGCTGACCGTCGCACCGTCAAGGGCGGCATGTTCCACCATGAATACCGCATCTGCCCCTTCCGGCACGGGAGCTCCGGTCATGATTTCGACGGCTTCACCGGGTTGCAGCGCACGACCAAACGCGCTTCCGGCTGCGACTTCTCCGACCACGCGCGCTCTGCCCCGGAAGCTTGAGCTGTCCACTGCGAAGCCGTCTCTCACCGATCGCGGAAAGGGCGGATAGAGCCGGTCCGCTGTGACGTCGACGGCCAGCACCCGGCCAGCAGCAGCGGTCAAAGACAAGATCTCGGTCGGCGGTGAAGCAGTCAGAACCGTTCGGAGAACGCACTCGCGCGCTTCGCCGAACGTCAGTGCGGGCACGGATCCCATTGTAAGCAGGGCCCTGAGTTACTCTGCCAGGTATGCCGAACCGCTGGAGCCTTGCTGAGATGGCACGCCGGTTGAACGCGCGCCAGGTGTCCGCGGTTGAAGTCACCGAGGCTCACCTGCGACACATCGCGAGGGTTAACCCGGACCTGCGGGCGTTTACCGTTGTGCTGGCCGAGGAAGCACTCCGAACGGCAGAGCGACTCGATGCAGAAGCGCCGGCCCGGCCGCTGCATGGCATACCCGTCACGATTAAAGACAGCTTCGATATAGCGGGCGTCCCTACGCACTGCGGCAGCAGGCTGCGGCTGGAGCACCGTGCAGGTGCCGATGCGACGGCGGTTCGCCGGTTGCGGGAAGCCGGCGCCGTAATCCTCGGCAAGACGAACTGTCCCGAGTTCCTCGCCAACTATGAAACCGACAACGCGATTACCGGCTGGACGGCAAATCCATGGGACCGCTCGCGTTCGGCTGGTGGATCGAGTGGCGGTGAAGCCGCTGCAATTGCGGCGCACTGCTCTGCGGGCGGCATCGGCAGCGACGGCGGTGGATCGATTCGAGTGCCAGCGCACTTCTGCGGCATTGCCGGCCTCAAGCCCACGCCCGGACGGGTCAGCGCTGCAGGCCACTTCCCCGAAATCGCGCACCCTGGCGGACTGCTGGGTGTAGGCGGTCCCATGGCGCGCACGGCGGAGGACGTCCGGCTGCTCTTCCGGGTCCTGGCCGGGCATGACTCGCAGGATCCATTCTCCGCACCCGTACCGCTGCGGGACCTGCCTGCCCCGACATGCGTCGGAGTCGCGGAACAGTTTGCCTCGGTGCCCGTGCAGGATTCGGCTCGCGTGGCGGTTCGAAAGGCGGCGGCCATGCTGGCGGAGTTGGATATTCAAACGCAGCCAATCAACTGGAAAGGATTCGAGACTGCTCCCGAACAGTGGTGGTTCTTCTTCGCCGAGTTGCCAGCGCCCTTTGTTCGCGAGCTTCTGTCCGGCAAAGAAGACGTGGCGCACTGGACCGGCACCGAACTGTTTGACATGGTGGAACGGCAACGGCGCATCTCCGGCACTGAAGTGGTTGACCGTCTCGGGTACCGCGACCGTATGCGAGGAGCTTTGCTGCAGCGCATGGAGAACACGCCTGTACTGTTGATGCCCGTTTGCGGTGTCACCGCATTTCAACCTCGCGAGCGAAGATGGCCGACTCCCGATGGTGACATCGAACTGCGCGATGCGATGGCTCCTGCAACGCCGTTCAACCTGCTGGGGCTGCCGGCGCTTACGATCCCGATGGATGTGACGCGTGAAGGACTGCCGGTCGGTGTCCAACTGGTGGGAAGGCCGTGGGAAGAAGAGATGCTGCTTGACTTGGGGGTTCGCATCGAACAGGTTCGCGGCAGATTCCCTGAGCCATAATGCCCTCATGAGAATGACCGCGCTTCTCGCGCTGGCCTGCGCCTGTCACGGTTTCGCGGAGGTGCGCACGCTAACCCTGAAGGCAGCCGTAGATCTTGCTCTAAAACAAAATCCGGATGTGCTGCTGGCACGCTTTGACGAGCAGAAGGCAGCCGAGGCCGTGCGCGAAGCACGCGACCCGTTCACCCCGAGGCTCGTGGCCGGCAGCGGCCTCGCATACACAAGTGGCTTTCCGATGAGCATCGAAGGATCAGCGCCGTCGATCCTGCGCGCCCAGGCCATTCAGTCGTTGTACAACCGGCCGTTAAGCTTCCGCGTAGCGGCGGCCCAGGAGAACGCGCGAGGCGCCGCCCTCGACACTGCAGTCCGCCGGGAAGAGGTGGTCCAACGTGTTGCGTCAATGCACCTCGCCGCCGCACGTGCTCGCCGTATCGCGGAACTCGC
>DASQEG010000263.1:0-5029 GCA_035633775.1 Bryobacteraceae bacterium | reverse complement strand
CCCTCCGGTTGCGTAGAAGTTGTCCAGCACGACAAACTCTTAAGCGAGCTTGTGCTGGTTGGGAGTAACATCACGCCCGAACATGACAAGGGATCGGTCGCCGTTCCCTTGTGGAAGCGCACCGAGAACCTGATCGTAAGTCCGGTTCTCTTTGATGATGAAGACCACATGCTCGATCAATGAGGCCTCGCCGGCACGCTGCGGAACAGCGCGAGCAGGAGCCTGACTCCGAGGCGCCAGGGCTACCGGCGGACGACCACCACTGCCGGCGAGCTGGAGCCGGTTGTTTTCCGCTACTGCCGTTGAATAGCTCGCCAGTTGCGCTGCATCCGGGATATCCAGCACGTGAACGGTGCCGCGATACGAGTGCACAAAACGCTGTTTGGGAGTCTCACGCGAGCCGGAACCCACCCCCAGCAGGGCGGTGACGGCGAGCTTCCTGCCGTCGGGGCTTAGTGCGAGAGCGTTCGGATACCACGATGTCGGAATCAAACCTTCGACGCGGCGGCCTGCAGCATCGAGCACGGCTACGGCATTGATGCCGCCGCACGCGGCGAACAGGCGCTTGCCGTCGGCCGAAAGAACAAGCGCCGTCGGCGCGACGCCCGGCGTCTTCTCACCGAACGGCTGCAGCTGAATCGTGTAAACGACTCGATTCGCGGCAGTATCGATGACGGATATCGAATCGCTGTTGCTGTTGGCGACGTACAGCCTCTGCCGTTGTTCATCGAGCGCGAGCGCCGTCGGATGCAGCCCGACGGCTACGGTGTGCGTTGCGGTGCCTTTTGCAACATCGATACGTGTCACGGTCCCGGTGGCAGCAATGCCACGCTTGTCCACCACAACCTGATCAGCGTTGGGCGCTGAGCCCGTGGGTGCCGTGAGTTCGCCGGGACGAGCTTTCCGGCCGCCCCAGTTGCTCACCCATGCCGCTGATCCGTCACGGCTCAGAACAGCACCGAAAGGTGCGATACCCGTGTCTACGTTCGCGAGTGTCCGACCACTGTCAGCATCGATGAGGGCGACTCTGTTGTTCGCCGTCAGCGGCACGGCCGCGATTGGCTGACCACCCGTCGAGACTGCGATGCTGCCTGCCAGGTTGGACCCCAGTCCCTGGGCTAAAACCTGCCGCTTTTCACCCGCCGAGGCCACGAGTTGAACACCCGTCCCACCGCGGGGGTTTTCAGCGAACAGGATACGTTTGAACCTGTCGTCGTAACGGAGCGCCTGCAGACCCGGCGTACCGCCCAGAGTCACCGTTCCGCGCGATGCGTTCGTCAGCGGATCCAGACGGTAAATCGCTGATGCGTTCAGGACGTAAAGATCCGAGGAGTCCTGGCCGAACGCGGCTCCGTACACGCGGCCGTTGAAGACGCTTTGCACGCCTGCCGGTGTGATCGCTTGTCGTGTGGTGACTACGCCAGGATCCGTGACCGCACGTGTAAATGGAGGAAGGTCGTCGCGCTGCGCGCACACGAAGAGGGCAAAAAAGCACAGCAAGTACGCTGGACGCATTCGCTCCAGCGTACCCTGTCAAGTTTGACGAAACGGTTTCAGCTCTCGGCTGGAGGAGCGTCCACCGCGGGCGGAGGCGGAGCCACCTTCCGCGCATTCTCGAATAGAAAGTTGAGGACCTTTTGCGTCCGGATCTGAGCCGCGATCCGGCCCAGGGTGCCGTCTTTCTCGAACCGCTGCCGCAGTGCCGCAACGGGCTCCCGCTCGCGTTTGGCGATGTTCATCAGTTCGCGGTCAACCTCGTCATTGCTGGCGTGAATGGCCTCGACATCCGCGATCCGTTCCAGCAGCAGCGACGCGCGGACATCCTTAATTGCCGCCTCCCGCCGCGACTCTTTCAGCTTGTCCCAATCCAGCTTGAGGCTGCGCGGGTCCACACCCTGAGCGGCAAGCTCACGCAGCTGACGATCGAGCTGCATTTCGATCTGCCGGTCCAGGAATGCGTCGGGCACAGGGAAGTTGTGTGCTTCGACAAGCACGTCAACAAGCTTGTTCTTGGACTCCTGTTGAGCGGCGAACTCGCGTTCGCCCCGTATTGCTGCACGGATCGCATCGCGGAGTTCATTCAGGCCGGCATAGTCACCGAGATCTTTGGCGAACTCATCATTCAGCTCAGGAAGCTCACGGCGCCGGACGCCCTTGACCTCTAGACGGAACGTCACTTTGCGACCTGCCAGCCGCTCGTGGCCGTAATCCTCCGGGTAGCTGACTTCGATCTCCTTTTGTTCGCCGGGCGACATGCCTCGAAGATTTTCCGTGAACTCGGGAAGCGACTCGGCGCCGCCGACCTGCAGCGACATATTCTCGTTCCGAATTGGCTCGCCTTCGACGCCCGCGATAGTCTCGAGAGCAATTAGAGCGTAGTCGTTGTCAGCAAGCGGGCGGGGTTCTTCATTGACCAGTTCGGCCTTGCGGTCACGAAGCTCTTCGAGGCGTTTGTCGACATCTTCCTCGTTGACCTGAGGCTCGGCGTAGGGTGCTTCCAGCCCGCGGAACTCGCCCAGCTCGAACTTCGGCGCCACCTCAAATTCCGTCACGAAACGGAGTGGTTCGCCTTCTTCGAAGTGGACCTCTTTCACGTTCGGAGTGCCGACAACTTCCCAGCGCTCGGCGTCTGCTTTCGCGCGAAAGGCTTTTGGCAGAAGGTGCTCGAGCACGTCCTGCCGGACCTCCTGCTTGAAGCGGCTGCGAATCAGGCTCGCCGGAGCTTTCCCCGGGCGGAAGCCCGGGAGTTTGACTTTCTTCTGGACTTCGGCCACGACGTGCTCGGTCTCGGCCAGCACTTGTTCGACCGGAACGACGATCTCAGTTGTTCGCTTGCAGGTTTCAGTTTCGGACATCGCGGAAGGAAGAGAGGACATGGCGGTCAGCAAATCGAATGCGGAGCGGACCCCAGTATGGGTCCACTCCGCACATCCAAAGCAACAGGTGCGTTACCGCGCTGCAGCGGCCACAGCAGCATCGGCCCGGAGGGCTTCAGCCTTATCGGCAGCTTCCCACGTAAAGGTGTCTTCCGTGCGGCCGAAGTGACCGAACGCCGCTGTCTTGCGGTACACCGGTCTGCGCAGGCGCAGATGATCGATGATGCCCTTCGGGGTCAGCGGGAAGTGCGCGCGTACGAGGTCGGTCAGGCGAGTTTCCTCAACCTTGCCGGTCCCGAAAGTATTCACGAGAACCGACACGGGCTCGGCAACGCCGATTGCGTAAGCAAGCTGAACTTCGCAGCGGGACGCCAAGCCGGCAGCGACCAGGTTCTTCGCAATGTATCGAGCCATGTAGCAGGCCGAGCGGTCCACCTTCGTCGGATCCTTGCCGGAAAACGCTCCGCCGCCATGTCGGCCCATACCGCCATAAGTGTCGACGATAATCTTGCGTCCGGTAAGTCCCGTGTCGCCGTGAGGTCCACCGATTACAAATCGGCCCGTCGGGTTGATGTAGTACTTCGTGTTGCCGTCCACCATGTCGGCAGGCAGCACCGGATCGATGATCTGCTTGCGGACGCGCTCGCGGAGCTCTTCGGTGCTGACCGAATCGTGGTGCTGTGTGGAGATAACAACGGCATCGATGCGGGCCGGGCGGCCGTTCGCATACTCGACGCTAACCTGCGACTTTCCGTCCGGACGGAGAAAGTCGACCTGACCGGAACGGCGCGCATCGCTCAGCCTGCGCGAGAGTTTGTGCGCGAGCATGATTGGCAGCGGCATCAGCTCAGGAGTCTCATCGCAGGCGTAGCCGAACATCAGACCCTGGTCGCCGGCACCGCCCGTATCCACACCCATTGCGATATCCGGTGACTGCGCCTGAATGACATTCAGTACGCCACAAGTTTTGGCATCGAAACCATAAGCGGCATCCGTGAAGCCGATATCCGCGATCACTTCGCGGGCGAGCTTCGGAACATCAACATACGTCGTAGTGGTGATTTCACCGGCGACTGCGCAGATACCCGTTGTTACAAGAACCTCGCAAGCAACCCGACCGGTAGGATCATCAGCCAGAACAGCATCCAGAACCGCGTCTGAAATCTGATCCGCCATCTTGTCGGGATGGCCTTCGGTCACCGACTCCGACGTGAAAATATGCCGCTGGTAATCAGCCATGCGTAACCCCTCAGGACTTATTGAAATGAGATGCCGCGGGGACATCCGGTGCCCGCCCGGTGAGCGGACACAGTGGTTCTCCTCGAAGAAAAACCGCGAAGATCCTAGTGTACCCGGGCGAGCAAGTCCGGGTCAATCGGGCCTGCAGGAGCGGTTGGCGCAACAAAATGGAGGGCTTATCCTAGCCGCGCCTTAACCCTGTCACTTACCACCCGATTGTCTACACGCTTGCCCGCGAGCTTCGCTCCAACGGCTTTCATCACGAGGCCCATTCCTTTCGGCCCGGCCGCCTGCGTCTCGGCCACGGCGTCATTGATAGCGCGCTCTATCTCCTCATCCGTCGCCGACTGGGGCATGTAAGTCTCGATCAGCGCAAGCTCGGCCTCTTCCTTTTCGGCTAGTTCCTCGCGACCGCCATTGCGGAAGGCCTCCGCCGACTCGCGACGCTGCTTGACGAGCATGTTCATCACCTGCAGTTCCGTCCCTTCATCGAGCGGCTTCATGGAGTCGATCTCGTGCTTCTTGAGAGCCGACTTCATCATGCGAATCGTGCCCAGCCGGGCCTCGTCTTTCGCCTTCATAGCGGCTACCAGGTCGGCCTGCAATCGTTCGAGCAGAGGCATGTCGAATGCTATTCTAAATGAACATCCCGTTCGCCATGCATATTAAAAAACAACGTCTTCTTACCCCTGGCCCGACACCTTTGTATCCCAAGGCACTGCAGGCAATGATGGGTTCCGACATCCATCATCGGACCGAAGATTTTCGCAAGCTCTATCAGGCAGTGCTGGCCGATCTGAAGGAAGTATTCGCAACCTCGTCTGACGTACTCTCGCTGGTCGCTTCGGGCACCGGTGCAATGGAAGCGGCAGTATCGAACTTCTTCTCGCGCAACGACAAAGTGATCGTATGTT
>DASQEG010000262.1:0-4999 GCA_035633775.1 Bryobacteraceae bacterium | reverse complement strand
GGGTCAGCAGGGTCAGGGTCAGCAGGGTCAGGGTCAGCAGGGTCAGGGTCAACAGGGTCAGGGTCAACAGTCCGGCAACCAGAGCGGTCAGGGCGGGCAGCAGATGTCCGGCGGACAGCGTGGAGACGGCGGCATGAACCGCGGTCAGGGCTCGGGAACCAGTGGCAATAATGGCGGCACTCTGGGCGGTCTGGAAGGCATGTACCGCGGCGGCAACTCGATTCCGCAGCAGGGTGCAGTCGGCGGGAATCAGGGCCTGGAACGTGCAGTCCGCGACAGCGTCCGCGAGCTCTCCCAGATGCGGTCGGAGATGCGCGAGTCGGGCACGCCGGAGTTGCAGAAGGAACTCGACGAGGCTCTCTCGGAGTTGCGGAAGTACGACCCGAAGCAGATCGCGGAAGACCCGCTTCTGGCCAATCGCATTCGCAACACGGTTCTGCCCGCGATCGAGCAGCTGGAACTGCAGCTACGGCGCAAGCTGGAGGGCGGCAGCGGCGAAGCCCGTGCTGCCGCTGCCGAGCGCATCCCGCAAGGCTATGCCGATGCAGTAGCTGAGTACTTCCGCAGGCTCAGCCGCGGCAACAAGTAATCAGAAGCGCAGCTTTAGCGCGAACTGTACGATGCGAGCATCGTAAGCCGACACTATCTGGCCGAACCCTGCCCCGGTCGTGACGCCGGGCACGCCGAAGTTGGTATGGTTTAGCGCGTTGAAGAACTCGCCTCGCAGCTGAGCGGTGAAGCGCTCGGTAATCGGAAAATTCTTCGCCAGATTGAAGTCGAGATTGACGTACCCGGGACCGCGCAGGATGCCTACGCCCGAGTTACCGAAGACGGTATTCGGTACGAACCCGACCGCACCTGGGGTCGCCGAAGTGGGAACGAACGCAGATGTGTCAAACCAGCGGTCGACTGTCCTCTGATCCGAGGGCAGGTTGCCATCAGCAAGCCGGTTCGGGCGGCTACGCCGCTCTCCGCCAATGTTAACGATCTGCGGTTGATTGGCTGTCAGAGCGAGCCCCGTCTGCGCAGTGAAGATCGGTGAGAACTCCCACTCGGCAAACAGCAGCCGGGCTGTACGCGCCCAGTTTCGACCGAAAGGAACCTGCCATACACCCGACGCGACGAACCGATGCGTGACGTCGAATTCGGCGGGTCCATACTCGGCTCGGCGGTTCGCCGGGTTTTGTGGCTCACGAAAGGCACCGACATCCACGCCGTTGCCGACGCCACTCGTTGAAAGGTGATCTACGGCATCGGTCAGTGCTCTGCCCCACGTGTAGGAAGCCAAAAACGTCAGTCCCTGAGTGAAGCGGCGCTCCAGCCGGGCCTGCAGCGAGTTGTAGTTCGAGATGCCGATGTTCTCCAGATACTGAATGTCTCCTCGCAGGCCGACCGGATTCAGGGCGCGAACACCGACGACAGGAGCACCCTGAGCATTGAAGCTGTACCCGAACGGGTTCAGATTGCGGAATGCAGGCAGCTTGAGCCCACGATTTCCGACATATGCCACGTCTAACACCAGCGCGGGCGCGATCTCGTGCTGAATGCCGAAGTTGTACTGCTGTACATAGCTGGTGCGCTGATAGGGATCCTGAGCGCGCCGCGCGACGGTAGCCAGGTCGACGCGATTGATGTCGACCAGGCCGGCCGGGATGCCGTCCTGCAATCGGAAAGGTGCGTCGGTCGCCTTCAGTGTATTGCTGCCAGCAATGTTCAGGTCTCGGAGCACGATGAAGGGCGGATTGAACCCGAGGAGTCCTTCTCGGCCCATACGATTGGAGTGATTGTAGAAGATGCCGTAGCCTCCGCGTACCACGGTCTTCGAGAGCGGCGCCCAGGAAAAGCCAAATCGCGGAGCCCAGTTGTTCCGATCCGGCTCGACCAGAGCCTGGTCACGGAGCGAGCCTTCGGTCGCTTGCGCATAGGCGCCGAGAGCCGGGTCGAAGTTCGCCCACTGCAGATTCCGCTCACGGGCCGGAGTGGCGAATTCATAACGTATTCCAACATTGAGCGACAGGTTGCGCGTGATCTTCCAGTCGTCTTGTAAGTAGCCGAAGTACATCCGCTGGTAGATGTCGAAGGTTGTATTCGAGTCCTGCTGGTAACGACTTGGAAAACCCAGCAGCAGATCGGCAATTGCGTTTTCCCATCTTGCGTTCACTCCGGTAAAGCGGCCTGAGAAGTCGAAGTTGCCAAGCAGAGAACTCACATCGCGGATGCCGGTCTCGACCAACAGCACCTCACCACCAAATCGCACCGAGTGCGCCCCTTTGTTCATTGACAGGGACTCGCGAAAGTTATTGCTTCGCGGAGTCTGGAACTGGGGCACCGAAGTCGTGCGGCCAAGGCGGCGGAGTGTACCGCCCGGGAAGTTGATCACGGGAAGGCCGCCGCAGATGGACTCGTCTGCCGGTGCACCTCTCAACCCGACTAACTGCTCAGGGCAGCCCGATCCGAAGTTCGGCGGCAGCTGATAATAGTCACCTCGTGCGTGACCGAATCTTGTTTCCGACAGCAGGGTCGGTGTGAGTACCCATGTCAGCCCGGCGGCGATGCCCTGTGAGCGCAAATCGGCCGTTCCGAAAGTATCGTTCGTAGACCCTTCCGCAAGTCCAGGCCGGGGCGCTGGTTGGACCAGGGCTGTGTCCACAAACGAATAGCGGCCGAACACCGTCACGTGTTCGGTGAGCGTTTGATCGAGGCGCACATCGAACTGGTTTGTGTTGTTCCGAGTGACCGGGACGCTGACGTAGTTGTTGTCGAGTGTAGAACTGACCGTGTTGGGATCCGGAGCCACGGCCATGATGCGGCGGCCAACGGGATCGATCAGATTCTCAGGAATGCGCCAGCAGTTACCGTTCCCGTCATTGCAGCCGGGCATTGCGGGAATGCGGAAGTCCTGGCCGGTGTCGCCGGGATTGAGCGGATTGTGGATCGGCGTGGCGAAGATACCCTGCCGCCATATCGGGTTGGGCACTGAGCTCAGGCGCACCACACCGGCGCGGTCGCGGAGCCCTTCGTAATCGGCAAAGAAAAAAGTCCGATCTTTTACGATGCGCCCGCCGGCCGCGGCTCCGAACTGGTTCCGCAGACGAAACGGCTTCTGCAGCCCATTGCGATTGGCGAAGAAATTCGCAGCATCTAGATCATCGTTGCGGTGGAACTCGTAAAGAGAGCCGTGCAGGTTGTTGCTGCCAGAACGTGTCACTGCATTGATCAGTGCACCCGAGCTGCGACCGTACTCGGCTGAGTACGCATTTGTCTGGATCTTGAACTCCTGCAGCGCTTCGACCGACGGCTGCACAACCTGAACGTTCAGGCCGCGGAAGCTATTCGAGTAAGAGGTGTTGTCAACGCCATCGAGCTGAAACGCGTTGTTGAACGCTCGATTGCCATTGACGTTGAACGCACCACGAAAGCCGACACTCTGCAGGCGAGGCGTCGGCGGCAGCACCCCGGGCGAAAGCAGTGCGAGCTGGTTGTAGTCGCGGCCATTCAGCGGCAGCCCCACGATCTTGGTCTGGTCGATCACCGCTCCGCGGGCCGCCGTCTCGGTCTCGAGTACCGGTGTGACGGCTGTTACTTCGACTCTTTCGCTGACGGCTCCAACCGACAGCTGCACATCGACTCGAGCAGACTGAGCTACCTGCAGCACAAGACCGCTGGACGAGTACTGTTTGAACCCTGGAGCTGTCGCCGTCAGCTGGTAGCTGCCCGGCCGCAGCGCACCGAACGTATACCGCCCGTCGGCATCGCTCAGCGCGGTCGCCTCAACATTGGTCGCCACGTTCGAGACTTTCACGGTTGCGTTGGGGACCAACCCACCGGCGGGATCCAACACAACGCCCGTAAGAGTGGCAGTTTCGAATTGCGCCTGCAACAAGCAAGCCGAAAGGATCGCAACGCAGCCTGACACGCAGACATGTCTGAAGAAATACATGCTAGTCCCCCTGGTCGAAGGAGTCTAGCACTTTTAAGCTTGCAGAAGATTTGCGCGGCGTGACAGGAAGATGACTACAGGAGCATTCCGGCGATGCACGCCGACATAAAGTTTGCCATCGTTCCGGCAGCCACGGCCTTCAGGCCCAGTCTCGCCAGATCGGACTTGCGACTTGGAGCCAATGCACCGATTCCGCCGATTTGGATCGCAATGGACGAGAGATTCGCGAACCCGCAAAGGGCGTACGTTGCTATGACGAAGGAACGTGGATCCATGCCGGCCTTGAGCGGGCCGAGTTGCAGAAAAGCTACAAACTCGTTCAGCACCAGGCGCGTTCCAAGCAGGTTCCCAACCGTCTGACAATCGTTCCACGCAACTCCGAGCAGCCACGCGATCGGTGCGAAGACCACCCCGAAGATGCCCTGAAGTGAATTCGGGAGCCATCCCATCGCGGGCAGACCCTGGACCCAGGCCAGCACTCCGTTCACGAGAGCAATCAGGGCGATGAACGCGATCAGCATCGCGCCGATGTTCAGGGCGAGGTGAAGCCCATCGCCGGCTCCTCGCGCGGCTGCATCAATGATGTTGACACCCGGTTTCTCTACGGTGACTTTAACGTCGCCTGCGGTTTCGGGTGTTCCGGTTTCCGGCTCCAGCATCTTGGCCAGCATGATGGTCGCCGGCGCTGTCATGATCACGGCCGTAAGCAGATGCTTTATGTCTACGCCTGCGATCTTGACGTACGCCGCCATCACAGCGCCTGAAACGTGCGCCATTCCGCTTGTCATGATGGTAAAGAGCTCGGATTGCGTCAGACCGGCCAGAAATGGACGGATCGTCAGCGGCGCCTCCGTCTGCCCCATGAAGATGCTCGCCGCTACGCTGGTGGACTCCGCACCGCTGGCGCCCATGAAACGTTGCATGGTACGCGCCATGGCTCTCACGATCACCTGCATCACCCCGAGCTGATAGAGCACCGCGAAGACGCTCGCGATGAAGATCACAATCGGCAGCACCTGAAAGGCAAAAACAACGCCCATTGGGCCGGATTTTGTCCCC
>DASQEG010000261.1:0-10571 GCA_035633775.1 Bryobacteraceae bacterium | reverse complement strand
ACGGTGCCGTCGCCAGCAGTTCTTCGAGCCACAGAATGCCCTCAAGGTCGAGGTGATTGGTTGGTTCGTCCAGGAGCATCACGTCCGGTTCGCGGACAAGCTCCCGCGCAATGGCGAGGCGCTTCTTCCATCCGCCCGAGAGACTGCCCGCTGACACATTCAGGTCCTCAAAGCCCGTCTTGCCCAGAGCTACAGCGGCTGCGGCTTCTTTCTCGTACTCTTCGCCTCGTACGTCCCTCAGAGCCTCGAGCAGAACACCCAGCGCGCTCTCGGATCCATCAAACGCAGGCTCCTGCGCAACGTATCCGAGACGAAGCCCTTTGCGAGAGGCAACGGTACCCTCGTCCGGCAGCTCATGTCCGGCAAGAATGCGAAGCAAGGTTGACTTGCCGCTGCCATTCGGACCTATCAAGCCGATGCGCTCGCCTTCTGAAACGGATAACGTCAAATCACGGAACAGCGGCTGCACGCCGAAGCTCTTGCTGATGCTCTGGCAACCGACAAGCTGCGCCATCTCTCCAGCATCGCGCAGCCGCTGCGGTAGACTGAGCGGCGATGCATACCAGGAGGTTCGAAGCGTTCCTTACGGGAGCGATTCTGATTGGAACTCTGATGGCGCTCTTCACGCCTTCGCAGGCCCGTCTAAGCGCTCTGAGCCTTGCTCAGACGCTTCCAGCTTCCATGCAGCGTGATGCTGCGGCTGCCTCGCCTGAGTTCCTTCGCACTCTCCTGCTGCATGAGGCCGGTGAGTTCACGCGGCGTCTTGTCGAAGCCTGGGCCACTGTTCGCGTGGGCATTGCGGGCACCCTTCTCGCCGTCTCGATGCTGCCATCGCATCGCAGCCTCACGCCAATGATCTCAGCTGGCCTCCTGCTTATCTTCAGCATCGCAAGCACAGTCCATGTAATTCCCGAACTGCACGTTGCGGCGACCAGCCTTGAACTAAAGTGGCCAAACCCGACGGGGGCTGACGAGGCAGCACTTGACTCCGCAAGACTTCGCTACTACATCGTCGAAGCAACCTGTGTCGCCGTCACCGTGGTGCTCGCCTTCCGGTTGCTGGTCGACTTTCATGGACTGCGTTCGGGCACAAATCTTTCGCCGGCCGGCCGCCGCGGCGCACGCGGCCTGTAAGATTGAAGCAGTGGATAAACGCCGCATGTGCCCGAATTGCCGGGCCTTCATAACCACAGACGACAAGGTTTGCCCATATTGCGACGCACCTGTGGGACCGCGCGCAGTCGAGCGCCGACCCGATTTTCAGGTCTCGGGCTTCATCCCGAATGCGCGATTCACAACTGTCGTCATTCTGTTGATCAACGCGGGACTGTACGTCGCCACGACGCTCTACAGCATTCAGATGGCCGGCGGCGAGGGAGCTTTCGACATCCATCCACAGGTCCTTTTGATCTTTGGCGCGAAGCTTTCGAGCCTGATCGCCGCAGGTGACTGGTGGCGCCTGATAACGGCGGGGTTCCTGCACGGCGGAATTCTGCACATCCTGATGAACTCGTGGGTGATCTTTGATTTGGGGACAACCGTAGAGGAGTTCTACGGCACTCCACGTTATCTGGTTCTTTATCTGCTCAGCACGATCGCCGGCTTCATGGCCAGTACGTGGTACAGCCCTGCCATGTCGGTCGGTGCCTCTGCCCCATTGTTTGGGCTGCTGGGTGCGATGATCGCGGCGGGTACCAAAGCTCGGACTCCCATGGGATCCGCCATTCGCGCCCACTACATGCAGTGGGCGATCTGGGGCGTGGTGATGGGCTTTCTTCCCGGTTTAAGAATTGATAACGCGGCGCACCTTGGCGGGCTGGCTGCAGGATTCATCTTCGGATACGTGGCCGGCACGCGGCCCCTGTTCGAAGGAGTCGGAGAGAAGCTGTGGAAGGTGGCGGCGGCGCTTTCCATACTGCTCACCGCCTTTGCCTTCCTGAGAATGGCGATCTTCTTCGCCACGATCCAAAAGCATCTTTGAGGTTCTGCGGTTCCGGCGCCTTCAGGGTGTCAGAACCGCGAAGCATTTCGCATCTAGCCCGTGCGCGTTCACCGTGCACGGACTGAACTACTCGCGTGAGCCTGCAGACTTCTTCGTTGCTCCTCGCTTTGAGGCGGTCTTCTTTGCTGCAGTCTTCTTTGCACCCTTCTTCACCGCTGTCTTCTTTACCGCAGTCTTTTTCACCGCAGTCTTCTTCGCGCCCTTCTTGGCTGCGGTCTTCTTGATGGCGGTCTTCTTTGCTGCACCCTTCTTGCTTGCAGCCTTCTTCGTGGTCTTGGTTGCCATTGATTCTCCCGTGCCGCAGTAGCGGCGTTTGTTCTGTGAGAACAGAATAGCAGGATTCTGTTTTTTTGGGGAGAGGGCAAATGCAACAGATCTATTGCTTTTTCTCGTACACTTCAGTCCATTCGCGCTTGCGGCCTTCGCGGTCGCGGAAAGACATGCGACGCTCCAGTGTTCTGCCGTCACCCGACATGGTGATTACGCTTGTCAGTTCGCCATCACTCCACTTCGAACTGGATTCCACGCTGCGATCGCTTCGGCGCTTGAACGTGATCTGACGATCACCACGTTCCTGCTTCGACGTGTAGGACTTTCCGTCAATGGAGCCATCGAACTGGAAGTCGAGGATGTGCCCTTCATTTGGATGATTGACCGTGCCGCTGTAGCGGAGCTTGGGTTCACTATGCTCGATGTTCAGGGTTACGTTTGCGGGGCGTGGATTATCACCGAAGCGGGAACGCTTTTCATTCAGGATCCAGGTACCGCTCATGTTCGAGACTTCGGCCGTGGCAAGGGCGGCCGCAACGAGTGCCAGTGCTGTGAGACGCATCACGCGAAGTAGATGCTGCGCGCCGTTGCCTGATTTCGATACGATGTGCTGTGACATGGGTGAGCGCAGGGATTTTCTCACACGCAGCGCGGGACTGCTGCTCTTGCGTCCGGATACTGCCTTCGGTACGCAGGCGAACTCAGCTGTTGAGATCGGCATCGTTGGCGCCGGCAGCCGAGGCACCTGGATTGCAGACCACTTCATCGAACACACCGGTGCGCGAGTGATTGCGGTCGCCGAACCCTTTGACGATCGGCGATCGGAGGCTGTCAGCAAGTACAAACTGGATCCTGCTCGAGCATACAAAGGCCGGGACGGGCATAAAGAGCTTGCCGCATCGAAACTGGACGCCGTAGTGATTGAGAGCCCACCGTACTTTCATCCTGAACAGGCCGAAGCAGCCGTCGCTGCCGGTAAGCACGTATTCCTCGCCAAACCCGTCGCGGTCGATGTAGACGGATGCCGCCGCATTGCAGCAGCTGGAGCACGGGCTGTCGGCAAATTGAGCTTTCTCGTCGACTTTCAGACTCGCGCTCGCCCGGTATTTCAGGAAGCAGCAAATCGTGTTCACAAAGGTGAGATCGGCAGTCCGGTATTGGGGCACGTCTACTACCATGCTCGCCAGCTACCCGAGCACACCTCGGACACTCTGAGCACCGACCAGCTGGTGTTTCGCAACTGGATGCATAACAAGCAGCTCTCGGGCGACATCATCGTGGAGCAGAACATTCATGTCATCGACGCGGCGAACTGGTACCTGCAGGCTCATCCGATTCGCGCAGTAGGAACATACGGGCGCAAGGCCCGTCTGCTGGGGGATACGAGTGACCACTTCGTTGTCACCTACTGGTATCCGAATGACGTCAAGGTTGACTTTAGCTCGGCGCAGTTCCTGCATGGCTACGGCGACCTGTGCATTCGCATCTACGGCAGCAAGGGCACGCTCGACTCGCACTACAACGGCCTCGTACGCATCACGGGCCAGAATCCCTGGCCCGGAGCGCCTCGTGACGATACGTTCACCGGGGGTGCGGTAACGAACGTGAAAACGTTCATCGAGAGCATACGCACCGGCAAGCCGGTCAACAATGCCGATCATGGAGCGGAAAGCACGCTCAGCGCGATCCTCGGCCGCACAGCCGCCTATCAGGGCAAGCCGGTGACATGGGATGAGATGATGCGCAGCAACGACAAGTGGTCAGCCAAAGTGCCAATCTAATCAGTATTCGCCGCGGTGACGCAAGGCACTGAGCGCCGCCATGTCGCGACCGAGGATCTGACGATCACGAGGATGGACCTGGTCCGCCTGGGCGAGATCGCGCAGGTCTTCCAGTGCATCGTCGAGCCTGCCGTGATTGAATCGGCCAGACCTCGACAACTCATACTGAAACTGCTCCAAACTGGACATCGCCCGGCGGAAGTGATCCCGCTCATGACTGTCTACACGATTGCGGGATGCAGCTGAACGCAGGTCAGCCAGTGTGCGACTGACGATGCCGGTGTCCATTCTGTTTCTGCCGAACCGATGCCAGGCTCCGCGATCCCGGTCACGATCCCTGTATCGGTCGCGATTGCCGTATCGATCCCGATCGCCATATCGGTCCCGATCGCCATACCGGTCCCGATCACCATATCGGTCCCGATCGCTGTATCGATCACGTTCCGAACCCCAGCCTCGACCACGACCCTCGTAGCGGTAGTCGTCGCCCGCGATTGCCGGGATGGTGAGAGCAGACAGCAAAACACATGCAGCGAAACCTCGCATCGGTAACCTCCGCTACAGGCGACGCGAACCCCTGCAACCTGAGGTACAGAGCGAACGATGAAATCCGCTTCACGACCCTATGTATCGCGCATAAAGGCTGCGCGCTACACCGACGTCCTGGGTGCCTTTTATGATGGCCCGACCATCCGGGAACACTGTCAACTCATACGGATCGGTGAAGAAGCGCAATGCGAACTCATTAGCCCGGACGATCCCGAGCGGCTCGAGCTGAGCACGCAGTCCCACCAGATCCACAGGCCGCGTTCGCTCATGGATTTGAACGGCGTTCCTGCCGCACAGGCTGACAGGGGCACGCTTGCTGCCGCTGAGATAGATCCAGTCACGACGGCCGCAGGCGCGGCATGACGGATCGCGATCGGGCTGCTGAATCGTGCGAACGGGCCCGTCCCATACATCGACGGTGATAATGGCCCGGCGGGGTTCTCCCCCGGCCAGCAGCTTCAACGCCATCGCGCACTGAAGCGAGGCGACGGCGGATGTCACGGGTCCGAGCACACCAGCTGTCTCACAAGTGGGCTGTGCTCCGGACGGCGCTTCCGGGTAAACGCATGCCAGGCATGATGTCACGTTCGGAAGGATCGGCATGACCAGACCGTAGCTGCCTACGGCCGCGCCGTAGATCCATGGCACATCGTTCGCGATGCAATAGTCGTTGATGAGGTACCGGGTCTCGAAGTTATCGGTGCCGTCCAGAATCAAATCTGCATGGGCGAGCAGTTCGTCGGCATTTCGCGATGTCAGGTCTCTGACTACGGGCTGAACGTCCAGCGATGAGTTGAAAGCGGCCACGGCGCGGGCGGCGGCAATCGCCTTCGGCGAACCTTCGGCCGCATCTGTTTCCGTGTACAGCCATTGCCTCTGCAGGTTGCTCAGCTCGACGTAATCGCGATCGATGAGGACAAGCGTGCCAACACCGGCCCTTGCGAGCGCTCCCGCCTGAAAGCTTCCGAGCGCTCCGCAGCCCACAATTGCAACGCGGGACCCGAGGAGACGCCGTTGCCCCTCGTCGCCAATGCCACCGAACCTAATCTGCCGTGAGTAACGCTGCAGATCGTCCGGAGTCATACATCCCGATGTTAGCAACGCCTGCGCTAACATGAGTCCGAACGGCTGTTGGCCATGAAGTCCTTGCGCTGATGCGGCTCCTGTTACTCCTGACCTTCGCTTTGTCGCAAGCGCCAGCACAGGAAAACTCGCTCGAAGGGAAACCTGTCGTGGCCGTTATGCTGTCGCCGGCTGCAGACTATCTGCATCCTGAGGACCTGCAGCGCGCCTTGTCTCCATTGAGCACAGATAAGGCTCTCGCAATGCCGGACGTACGTCTCACGATCGAGCGGCTCTACGCGACCGGCCGTTTCGAAAACATCATCGCTCACGCCGAAGAGGAACCTGGCAGCGGCGTCAGGATACGCTTCGAGGTCCAGCCCGCGCAGTTTGTCCGTAATGTCACCATCGTTGGCGCGGAGCAGCCGCCGAGCCCCGGCCAGATGGTAAACGCTTCCGGACTTCAGCTGGGTCAGCGATACAGCCCTACACAGGTGAGCCAGTCCATCGAACGCATTCTTGAGCTGCTGCGTTCGAATGGCCTGTACCGGGCTCAGATCTCTCCTGAGGTACACGCGCGCGACCAGCAGCAGGTCGACATCACGTTTCACATTCAGCCGGGCGAGCGCGCTCGATACGAGACGCCGATCGTTCGCGGCACGCCTGGCAAGACAGTGGAGGAGCTGGTGCGGGACAGCCGCTGGCGGCGGTGGTTCGGATTCGGGCCATTCAAGGAAGTCACGGACAATCGCACACAGCAGGGTCTTGAGAGAATCAGGCGGTCGTATCTGAAACGCGATTTCCTGATGGCGCGCACGGGCCTGGACGGGATGGACTACCGCGAGGACGAGAACCGTGCCGTTCCTCTGTTGAACGTGGACAGCGGCCAGAAGGTAATGGTTCGGGCCACGGGAGCCAAGGTTTCGCGCGGCAGACTTCGTGAGCTTGTGCCGGTCTACCAGGAACTCAGCGTCGATAAAGATTTGCTGGTGGAAGGTGATCGTGAATTAACCGAGCACCTGCAGGCCCGGGGCTACTTCGAAGCCGAGGTCGATTTCGAGGTCATCCGGGAACAGGACCGCCAGGTGGTGCTGTACTCCATTGCTCCCGGGCCTCGTCACAAACTCGTGCACGTGGCCATCGAGGGCAACTCGTATTTCGATGACGCGACACTGCGCGAGCGCATGTACACCACGCCTGCGAGCCTGATTCGATTTCGTCAGGGGCGATTCAGCCAGGATTATCTGCGCCGTGACACCGGGGCCATCCGTGCGCTGTACCAGACAAACGGATTCCGAGATGTCGACGTGGAAGCGCGAGTTGTGGACGACTACCGGGGCCGCAAGGACGACGTTGCGGTCCTGTTCGAGGTCGATGAAGGCCCGCAGTCAAGAGTCTCGACGCTGCGTATAGAAGGTGTCGACGCTGCGCTTGCTGACCAGCTTCGCGGCATGCTGCAGTCGCTTGAAGGTCAGCCCTACAGTGAGCTGAACCTCGGGGCCGATCAGGATACGGTGCTTGCATGGTTCTATAACAACGGGTATCCTCAGGCGCGCTTCGAAGCAGCCGTAAAGCCGGCGGCCGAACCCTACCGCTTCGATCTTGTTTACACAGTCACTCCGGGCGAGCGCCAGTATGTCCGCGACGTTCTCATCAGCGGACTCCGGTCTACGGACCTGGAGCTCGTTCGCTCCCGAATCCGCAATCTCTCAGGGGGCGATGCGCTGCAGCAAAGTGCAATGATTGACAGCCAGCGCCGCCTCTATGACCTGGGAATCTTCGCCCGTGTGGATACGGCTCTCCAGAACAGCGATGGCGAAACGGACCACAAGTACGTTCTGTATCGATTCGAAGAAGCCAGCCGCTGGTCCGTGAACGCGGGCTTCGGCGCCCAGATCGCGCGAATTGGCCGTGGCCGGCCCAGCCTCGACACGCCCGCGGGGGCACCCGGGTTCGGACCTCGCATCTCGTTCGGTGTAAACCGCAACAACATATTCGGTATTGGTCACACCGTAACGCTGCAGACGCAGTGGGCTCCTGGTTTGCGGCAGCGCGGCGTCCTTACTTACCTCGCTCCACAAATCAAGGGCGATGACGACCTCAACCTCACCTTTACAGGGCTGTTCGATGACTCGCGTGACGTGCAGACGTTTAACTCGCGCCGCCGGGAGGTCGCCGTCCAGCTGGCCCAACGTGTCACTCGCGCCAACACTTTGCAGTACCGCGTCTCATGGCGTCGCGTGTCGGTCAGCGACGTCGTAATCACACCGGAGCTGGTTCCGATTTTTGCCCGACCGATTCAGGTGGCTACTCTGTCCGGAACCTTCATTCAGGACCGCCGTGATGATCCGATTGAGGCACGCCGCGGTGTCTGGAACACCATCGATGGAACGTATGCATTCAACACGTGGGAAGCGCCGAACACCGTCTTCACGCGCTTACTGGGCCGAAATGCGACCTATCATCCGGTGACTCGTGAGGTCACGATCGCGCGACAGCTCAGTTTTGGCGTACAGTTCCGGCACTCGGCGCAGGATGTACCGTTTCCGGAGCGCTTCTTCGCCGGCGGTGTTTCATCCCACCGAGCGTTCCCGGACAATCAGGCCGGCCCTCGCGATCTGCTGACGGGCTTTCCTGTAGGCGGAAAGGCGCTGCTGATGCACAACACCGAGCTTCGCTTCCCGCTGCTGGGAGACAATGTCGGAGGCGTTCTGTTCCACGATGCGGGAAACGTTTATCAGCAGCTGCGCGACTTCTCATTCAGGGTGTCGCAGCGCGATCGAACCGACTTCAACTACATGGTTCATGCTGTCGGTTTCGGGGTACGGTATCGCACTCCGATCGGTCCTGTTCGCATCGACCTTGCATTCAGCCCCAACTCGCCCCGGTTTCGCGGACTCAAGGGAACGCTTGACGAATTTCTTGATCCGAATGCGAACATTCCGGTGGTGGATCAACGGATCAGCCGCTTCCAGTTCCACTTCTCTCTCGGTCAGTTGTTTTGAGATGAAGCTCGCACTGGCCGTCATCGCCGCTGTTGTAAGTGCCGACGTCATCGACCGGGTCGCTGTGGCCGTCGGATTCTCCGTCATTACCGAATCGGAGATCCTCCGGCAGATTCGCATTACGGCTCTGCTGAACGGCGAGCAGCCCGACTTCTCGGGACCGCGGAAACGAGAAGCCGCGGAGAGGCTCGTAGAGCAGATGCTAATCCGGCGAGAGATCGAGACCACGCGCTATGCGCTCGATGCAAAAGCGGAGAGCGAATCCCTGTACGTAGCGCTGCGCGGCCGGGTCGGCTCAGAACGAGAGTGGCAGAACCTACTCCGTCAGTACCGGCTTCAGAATAGTGACGTTCGTGAAGCGCTGCAGTGGCAGGCGACGCTGCTCGAGTTTATACAGGTGCGATTTCATCCGGGAGTCCAGGTCTCCGATGAAGAGATTCAGCAGTACTACGATGACGAGGTGGCGAAGAAGCCGGGCGCCCCGTCCTTTGATGCGGCACGTTCGGATATCGAACAGGTACTGACGCAACAGCGAGTCGATCGTGCGCTGGACCGCTGGCTTGGGCAGACTCGTACTCAGAACCGCATCGTATTTCGCGAAGAGGTGTTTCGTTGAAAGGAGTCCGGATTCCACGCAAATTGCTGTACCTGCTCGGGGGCGTCGCCGGCCTTCTGCTGGCTGCGGTGATAGCCGCACTGCTCGTCCTCCCGAGCGCCTGGTTTCGCGAGAAGGTTCGCGCGCGCATCGTGTATGAGGTCGAGCGAGCGAGTGGCGGCCGGGTGGAAGTCGGGTCGTTTCAATTCGACTGGACCAGCATGGTGGCTGAAATCTCTCCGTTCGTTCTGCATGGGACGGAAGGACCGGGGCAGGCACCGCTTTTCGCGGCCGACTCGGTCAGGGTAGGCATCACGGTCGTCTCCATGTTGCGCCGGGACATCGACATCGCCTCGGTGGAAATCAATCGGCCACGCGTAAATCTCATCATCGACCGCAGCGGCATCACCAATCTTCCCAGGCCGAAGCTGCAGCGCGCCACCGCTCGTGACCCGATCGAGACCCTGTTGCGCCTTGCGATCGGCGAAATGCGCCTGCGCAACGGAGAGTTGCAATACGGCGATACGCGGATTGCTCTCGATCTCCACGGCCGTGAACTCAATGCGAAGCTCGCATATAACCTGAACGGTCCCGCCTATCAGGGTGACATCTCGATGCGTCAGGTGACGGCAGCTACAGGCCCGACACTGCCGATGACGTTCGACTTCTCTGGCAGAGTGGCACTGTACCGGAACCGCATTCAGATCGTGGCCGGGCATGTCGGCATGCGCGAAACAGCGCTCGATTTCTCCGGGTCTGTGGAGGGCTTCCAGGCGCCACAGATGGCCTTCGAGCTGAGCGGCGTCGCCGATTTGGCCGAGATCGGAAAGCCGCTACGCATCCCTCTCGAGCACACAGGCCGCGCTGCCTTCAAGGGGCGGCTGCTGTACGAGCGGGTCTCCGGCCTGCGGATCGACGGCAGGCTCACTGGGCAGCATCTCGCGTTCCGCCGCGGCGTCGTGAGACTCGAAAATATCTCCACTGCAGCGGATGTAAACTTCACACGAGATCGCGTGCAACTGCGCGATCTCACGGTGCATGCGCTTGATGGCGTGTTTCGCGGCCTCGCGTCGATCGATAACCTGAAAACATTTCAGCTGAACGGCAGGCTCACCGGCGTGGCGGTTCGGTCATTAGCTCGAATGACCGGTAACGAGCGGTTCGGGTTCGGCGGCACCCTCAACGGCCCGGTCGAGGCGAAAGGCGCGTTTCAAACTTTCCGGGAGCTCCTCGCCCGCGGTCAGTTTCAGGTGCTGGCAACGCAGGGCGGCGTGCCCGTCAGGGGGCGCCTGGAGGCATCTTGGAAC
>DASQEG010000260.1:0-5526 GCA_035633775.1 Bryobacteraceae bacterium | reverse complement strand
CCGGGGTGGGACCCGTTCTGATCAGCAGCATCGTTGCCGGGTTGCCGGAACTCGCGACGTTAAACCGCAAGCAAATCGCTGCTCTTGTGGGAGTGCGCCGTTCAACAACGACAGCGGCCAGTCTCCCAGTCGTCGGCGAATCTGGGGTGGCCGTGCCCACTTGCGGTCGATCTTGTATATGTCGGTCGTCGCTGGTATCCGGTTGAACGCAACTATACGGCAGTTCTACAAACACCTGACTGCCGGCGGAAAGGCAACCAAAGTAGCCCTGGTCGCATGCATGAGGAAGTTGCTGGTGATCCTGAACGCAATGCTGAAGTCGCAACAGCCATGGAGAACGGAGACAGCTTCTCTCGAGCGGGCCCGCGCGGTTGCGTGTGAAATGGTCGCCTGTGCCATAGAGCCAGACGTTGCATAAAGATCTGCCGGGGATGCACAAGGGGGCGGAGCCCTCTTGTGGGGGGAGCCGACAGCATCGATGTGTGCCAGCGTTGTGTGCTGGCGCGCAGCGTGCTTCGGCGTGGGGGGGAACCCGCCCGCGCCGGCATTCCCCGGAGGGAAAACGGGAAAGGGGCGATCAACTTCCTCGCTGCCGCAGGCTCAAAGACGCTTGACTCTGAATTGAATGCTGAAGTTGGGCGACTTCGGCTTTGAGGGAGGAGATCGAGTGGACATACATCAGAATGCCCGACCGACGCCCCACAGTCGAGAGGTAGTCGTTCAGCGGTGTTGCTGAAAAGTCAGAGCATCAGGACAGCAGCTCGTGCGTTTGCTCACGACCTTGGGGCCGAAGTGGACCGATCACGGCGGCTGCGCTGGGCCGCCTCTGACCGCATTGCGTTTGGAATTGGGGCTGTCGAAGGCTGCGATTCCCCGTATGGTCATTTATGAGAGCGCCGCCCGCTGTCAACGCTGCCATCCAACGTGATGGGTGCCGGTAGTGACCGGATTGGATACACCACACCCGAGCCGGCTGGAGGACAAGGCAACGCTGGAGAGCGACCTGAGCGCCGTGCTGGAGGCGGAGATGGGCTGGGGAGTGGATAGCGCCCTCCCCGGCCTGCCGATTTGCCCGGATAAACTCATTCCCGCTGGTGCGCTGGCTGCGTTTCGGCGCAGGCTCGATACCGTGACGGCGCAAAACGTTCCTGACGGTCTGATCGGAGACTTCGCCGTCAAGACTTTTCAGTGCCCCGACGATCCGGTCGTAGCCCCAGGTCCCATTTTCTCGGGCGAGTCTGACGATCAGCGGCTCCAGCTCGGGACTGATACGCTGACGTCCGGGGTATGACCGCTTCGAACCATCGAACTTTTCCGCGATCAAGTTTCGGTACCAACGCAGGATGGTATCCGGCTTCGTAACACAGGCAACCCTGGGCCAGAGCCCTGCGTCCCAATCTCCTGCCGATCTCGGCCAACGATTCTCGTTCCGAATCTGACAATCGCAATCGCGGCGGCAAATGTGAACGCAGGATGCGGTTCTCCGCAGCCAGGTACTCATTCTGCAGCAAGCAACTGCTGATTCACCAACCCCGTTACGTATGCCAGCAGCCGTGCGCAGTTGTTCACTCTTGCCATTCGGACTGTCCATCATGGCAGATTCAAGCTGTCGGCCGAGTTTCTTGACCGTACCAGGACCTGAAACCGGACCGTCGGCACGGTGAAGAAGTCTACGGACACCAGGCTCTTCAGATGGGTTTCGCGGAAAGTCCGCCATGTCTGGGCCGGTGGTCTCCGGTCCCGAACGAGATTGTCCCTCGCGGAAACTCCATATCTCGCGCTCTTTCGGACCGGTGAGGAGCGAGGCGTAGCAATGATGGTGTTACTGCGTTGCCGACGGGACGGGTGTCAAGGTGAGAGGATGAACAACTGAAAGTGTCGCCTGCGGCAAACAGCAGCCAACGGTAAAGGTGCACCCGCAAACAGGTATGACCCTTGAACGAATGGGCTGCGTGCTGTCGATTCTCCAAAGAGCGTTGTTCAAGCTGCGCGGCGTTCGTACCGATGATGTAGGCCGCCCACTTCAGGCATTGAGATGATGAGGCCCGCCTCCGGCGGCTGTATGGTGCGTGGATCGGGCGAATCCTTATCCAGTGCGAGATGGGTGCGAGTTCGATCATAGTAACCGATGAACGCCTGAACGTGCCGGGACAGACTGGCCTCGTTGAACACAATCAGGTGATCCAGGCATTCGCGCCGAACGGTCCCGATGACCCGCTCGACATATGCGCGCTGCCATGGTGAGCGTGGCGCCGACAGTACCTGTTTGATCCGCATCGCCTTAACCTGCTCAACGAAGTCATGGCCGGAGATTCGGTCGCGATCGCGCAGCAGATAGCGCGGCGCACTGTCCCGCGGGAACGCCTCCCGGAGTTGCTGAGCAGTCAATTCTGCAGTCGGGATGTGCCGTCACCGCGAAGTGAATGATACGCGCCGGATCGACGCCCTATACAGCTCCCCAATGCTGGCGGCATCATATCCATCCCCGAAGTCGGCGGCCTGCATCACAGGTACGAACGCCGAGCGGCCTGAAACAAGATTCACCAACGGCGTGGCTCAGCAAGCTGTAGCTGATCGCGTGTGCACACTTTTTCAGGCCGTGGCCATTTTGCGGCTGCCGCAAGCCGGCGGCCTATTCACATTCGAACACTCGTGAGGCCGGGCGGTCGCGCCGAAGTGGCAGCATCATCGCTTTACGCGCTTCATCGTTCGCAAGAGCGCGTCCGATCGGGTTTCCGAGAGGGACAATCGCACAGCACGATGCCCGCGTCCGCAAATTGCATTTTGATGCCTGCCTCACGGCCACAGCAGCCCAGGCACCATTCCTCGTGCAGCGCATCCTCCAGATCGGCCTATCGCACATCCTCAACGGCAGCGCTGCTCCGATAAAAAACAACTACTATCTCGCCGATGCTCCGGCGGTGGCACAGACTGCCGCTGATCGCCGTAGAGTTCCGTGCCATCGAGACGCCTTGCCGCGTTCCTGCAGCCGGTAAGTACTCCACAGTCGCGGTGGTTGCGGGTACCCGCATCGCCTCTGTGCGAGAGAGGTCGTCATCGTTACTGCTTGGTGTAGATGAGTGTTTCGTCGAGTGCTCGTCCGCTTGTGCTCCCCGTTCCTTTGCGGGTGAGCGTGAGGGTTTTCCCGTCCGCACTAATGCTCCACTCAGTGACGGCTGTCCCTTTGGTTCCTTTGAGCGTCCGCTTGATGCGATCTTTGCTGACCCGCTCTGTTTTCGCCGTAATGCTAGTCCCATTCGCGAGGACTTGCGTGTGCTCTTTCCCGTCAAGGTGCCACACGTCGATTTCTCGCTCAGTCCCGTCACCAGCGTTGTAACTCGTCCGGTACTGGTTCCTGCCGGCGGCGTCGATCGTGATGATCTCTCTCGCTCGCAACGCTGGAGAGCCGGAGCTCAGCTTCCACTTCTCGACGTCGGGCTTCCAGCTCCCGACGAACGGGTCAGCGGCACAAGCGAACGCCAGAGGTACGAGTGCAGTAAGCCAACATCTCATGAGAGCCTTCCTTGCCAAAGATGTTTTCAGAATCACTCTACAACGAAAAGGAATTCGGCGGCGCAACGGTGGCCATTTGGCCAAGATACTCGAATGTGGTTGCGAAGCAGGCGCCTGAGAAGATGCAGGCGTGATGACGAAAGCGTGGCCCGGCTACTCGGGTACGTGACGGGGCTGGTGAATCAGGAACTGCTGCTGCAGGTCGAGTATCTCGCCGCCGAGAACCGAATCCTGAGGGGCGCATCCGCCAACCCGGGTGCGGCTGTCGAACGCGGATCGCGCCACTATGGCGGCATTCGGGAAAAAGCTTGGGCGGAAAGCCCTGGCGAAAATCGCCCAGGTGGCGAAGCCCGAGACGATTCGGCTGGTTTCGCAAGCTGGTGGCGCGGAAGTTCGATGGCTCGAAGCACCGCTCCTACCCGGGTCGGCCTAGGATCGATGCGGAGGTAGAGCGACTGATTGTGCAAATGGCGCGCGAGAACTCGAGCTGGGGCTACGACCGGATCGCCGGTGCGCTGGCCAATCTCGGCCACAAGATCTCCGACCAGACGGTCGGAAACGTGCTGAGCCGGCATGGCATCGCGCCGGCTCCGAAAAGGAGCTAGACGACCGCATGGAAGGACTTCATTGCTGCACATGTGAGCGTGCTGGCTGGGATCGACTTCTTTACCGCGGAGGTGCTCACCTGGCGCGGGCTGGCCACGTACTACGTCTTGTTTGTCATCCAGCTGGAAACCAGACGAGTCACGTTGGCCGGCGTCACCCGGCACCCGACGGAGGACTGGATGGAGCAGGTTGCTCGCAATCTGATTGCCGCAGAAGTCGGGGCACTGCTGGGCCAGCGATATCTGTTGCACGATCGCGATGCCAAGTTCTGCGCCGCGTTCCGATCTCTTCTAAGCGACGGCGGGGTGGAACCGCTGCGGCTTCGGCCAAGCTCTCCGAATCTGAATGCATTCGCAGAACGTCGGTGCGCTCAGTGAACAGGAATGCCCGTCGAAGCTGATGATATTCGGCGAGAACCCGCTCCGACGGGCGCTGAACGAGTACGATGCGCATTTCCACTCCGAGCGCAATCATCAGGGGAAAGGAAACGTGCTTCTCTTTCCGGAGCCTACTGAGAGCGAGAGCGCCGCGGGAGGTATTCAATGCAGACAACGCTTGGGCGGACTGCTCCGGTATTACGCCCGCGCAGCATGAGTTAATTGACCAAACGGCCACAGTAACAGCAGAATTCCTGACTACAGCGACGGACGTGTGACCGGGCCATGCCGAAGTTCCGGTTGGGCCGTCATCACGTCGGAAGTGCGGGGCGCGGCATATCCGCCTTCAGAGGCGAGTCTTCGTTGGGGATGGACGAGACGCTGTAGCCCTAACGGCCACGTCACGACGGGAGCACTCGATCCAAGCGTCGAAGGTTGACTACATCGGGCGGCTGCGCACAATTTCCACTCGCGAAAAAACAGGACTGACGTCAGCACGTTCCCGCCTTCCGCCATGCCGGACTGCAACTCCGTGGCCCTGAGCGCGGCCGACTTCGCCTCCCATACCAGCTCTGTCCGCTGGTTGCCTTGCAGTTCGTATTCCCACTCAGCCGCCTTGGCGCGCCTGCCCAGCCACAGGCGAATGATGGTTCCCTCTAGCAATGTCACGGAACAAAGCTGTGGCTCTGCTCACGGTCGCGGGCAACTGGTCGGGTGGGGCCATCGTTGTGAACCGGGATGCGCAACAATTCCTCGGCTTCGCGGTACAGGTTGACGACGGTGCGGTCCAGGCGTTCGTCGCCATTGACAGGCTTGCTTTCGGAGCACATCACGAAGCCTGGAAGTCAGCACAGGCGCCGTATCCCGCTGCGCGGACAGTGATGCGGCACCATCGTGCTCATGGCGCTCCGCTCATGAGCAAGCCCGTGGATGTTTGCGCCAGCGGGTTCGTCATGATCAGGCGTTCGCCGTCCCTCCGCACACTGCCCTCCAGTACAGCCGCCACGCTGCGACGCTCTGCGTCTCAGTG